>JACQUR010000029.1 GCA_016210245.1 Chloroflexota bacterium | reverse complement strand
GTCTCCGCGTCTCCGCGTCGCCTCATCCCCTCCATCCACGCGCCGCAGGAACTCACGCACTGCGGCGTTGAACCTGGCCGGCTGCTCCTGGTTGCTCGCGTGCCCGGCGCCTGCGATCACCGCCAGTTCCGCTCCGGGAATGGCTGCCTGGAGCTGCTCGGCCTGGTGGAGTGGAGTGACTCGATCGAGCTCGCCGCACACCACCAGCGTGGGCACGCGCACCCGCGGCAACACCTCGCGCTCGTCGGCCTCGGCCAGGGCGATGGCCGCGAGCCGGTACCCGAGCGGATGGATCTGGGCCATGATCGACGCCACCTCGTCCCGCAACTCGTCCGGCGCGCGCTCCGAGAGCAGCTCGGGCGCCCGGAGGCGAGCGATCTCAGCGGGGGTCATGGTCGCCAGCGCGTGCAGCCGCGCCTGGAGGCGCGCGCGACCCTGGGCCGGCGGCTGCGAGCTGCCCCCGGCGTGCGTGTCAGCGAGCACCAGCGAGGCCACGCGGGCGGGATAGCGGCCGTAGAACTCCTGAGCCAGGACGCCGCCCCACGAGAGGCCCACCAGGTGCGCCCGCTCCAGCCCCACATGGTCCAGCAGCCCGGCCAGGTACTGGGCGTAGTGGGCCATGCTGCAGGGCGTCGGGGGATTGGACGAGCCGCCGTAGCCTGGGGCGTCCCAGGCGATGGCCGTGAACTCGTCTGCCAGACCGGCGAGCTGGTGGCGCCACGAGCGGGCGTTGCCCCCGATACCGTGCAACAACACCAGCGCCGGCCCCCGCCCCGCGCGCTCGTAGGCGATCCGCAGGCCGTTCACTTCAGCGGTCAGCACCTGTCCTCCGAGTGGCGAGTGGCGAGTGGCCACTCGCCACTCGCCACTATCAAACCGGCCGCTCCTCCGCCTCCGCCTCCGATGGGTGCCGCACGGGGCCGCGTGTGGCTGCCTGGCGGTAGCGCTCCTGCTGGCGCGCGTACTCGCGGTTGAGCAGCCCGCGCAGGTGGATCACGCCTACATCCGACTGGGCGTGGTGCTCGAACAGCCGCGAGTCGAGCCCGCGCTGCGACTCCAGCATCACCCGGTCCTGCTCGATCACCTTCCAGTGCTGGTCCTCCCAGAAGGTCCGATAGAGGAACCGCCAGAGCGCGCGCCGCCAGCCCGAGCTGCGCCGCAGCCGCAGAAAATAGATCAAGCTGTGCTCGGCGTCAAGGGGCGTGGCGAAGCCAAGGATCCTGAGCGGCCCGCCGGGGCCCGCGAACCACGGGTAGGGAATGTCGATGCGGAACCAGGCCAGCCCGCCCAGGTGTACCTCGGACCAGTCGAAGTTGACGCCCCGCTGCAGCTCGCGCTCGACGATGAAGCCGTCCTCGAGCTCGCGCACGTGCAACCGATCGAACTTCAGCCCCTTGCCAAGGGTGTACGATCTGCTGTGCAGAAAGGGGCCGTGCATCGGGTCGGCCAGGTTGTCGAACACCAGCGTCCAGTTGGCCGGCCAGTGGGCCTCACAGATGAAGCCGCTCCAGGCGGGGTCGACCAGCTCCTCGGGCAGGCGCAGCGGCGGGGGCGGAAACAGGTCCACCTCGCCGATGTATGCCCAGATGAGCCCCCAGTGCTCCTCGACCGGGTAGCTGGGGAGCGTCAGCCGGGTGATCAGCTTCGACTCGGCGCCCTCGACCGGGACCGACCGGCACTCGCCGCTGCCGGCGAACTCGAAGCCGTGGTACCAGCAGGCCAGCAGGTCGCCCTGGATGCGTCCGAGCGACAGCCTGGCCCCGCGATGGGGGCAGCGGTCTGGGAAGAGGTGGGGCCGCCCCTGGCCGTCCCGCCAGAGCACCAGGTCCTCGCCCAGGCGCCGGAGCCCGAGCGGCCCAGCCCCCAGGTTCTTCGACTGGAGGATCGGATGCCAGAAGTTGCGCAGGCCGCGCCTCAGCCCCTCCTCCACACCAACCCGCCTGCCCTGGAGCGTCTGCTGCTCGACCGCCATGTCCCCCCTCCTGATTTTAGATTTTGGATTGAGGGCCGCGGCCCTCAATCCAAAATCTAAAATCCAAAATCCAAAATCTAAAATCACCTCTCGCGTTTGACTCCGTGGAGCGGGCTGCCCTCGGGGTAGGTGGGGAGCTGGGGGCGGCCGGTGCCGAGCACCACGATCATCAGCGCCACCTCGTCCGTGTCGTTGCGCTCGCCGCGGGACACACCCGCCGGAATCCAGGCCAGGTCGCGCGGCCCGAGCGTTCGCTCCACCCGCTCGCCGTCCAGTTCGAAGAAGCAGGTGACCTGGCCTTTGAGTACGAAGAACACCTCCTCCACGTCATGGTGGGTGTGGAGCGGGCCCTCCGAGCCGGGCGGCAGGAGCATCGTGCTGAAGGTGAAGTGCTCGGCTTGAATGACGTTCGGGTCGTCGTGTTTGCCGGTCCCCCCGCCGCCGACGTAGCGCATTTGCGCCCGACGGAAGCGGGGCTCGACCCTGGCCTGAAAGGCCAGCGCCTCCCAGTCCAGCTTGCGGTCCTCCAGCCGAGCGATGCGCCGGTCGATCAGCTCGGCCAGCGAGCCCGTGCGTTCTGTTTCGGCAGCCATTGTGTCCCCCAATAATCCCACCTCCGCCTCTCCCAGCATCGCGGCGCGCGCCTCGGGCGAGGGAGGGCCGGCGGTGCCCCAGCGCTCGATCAGTTCGGGCACGCGCGGCCAGACCTGTGGCTGATAGCTCGCCTCGTCCTCGATCTGCAGCAGGTCGCAGGTGTACTCCATGACGAAGCCGGCCGGGTCCTGGAAGTAGGCGAAGACGTTGTTGCCAGGCCCGTGGCGCCCCGGGCCCCAGAGGATGGCTCGCCCATGGCGCTTCAGATTGCCGATGCCGCGCATGACCTCGTCGATGCCCGGGACCTCATAGGCGATGTGGTTCAAGGACGCGTGGGGGGCCTGGCTCAAGGCGAGGCTGTGGTGGTCGCTGTTGCAGCGCAGGAAGACCATCAGGTGCTCGCTCCAGTCGGAGACGCGGAAGCCCAGCACGCGGGTGTAGAAGTCGGCGCCGCGGTCCAGGTCGGGGGTGTTCAGCACAACGTGGCTGATCTTCGTCGGCCGCACGGGCGCCTCCCAGTCGAGCGGCTCGGACAGAGCCACGTCGCAGGCCAGCTCCAGGCGGCGACCGTCGGGGTCGACCAGGGAGAAGCCATAGCCGCCGCCCGGCTCGTCCAGCAGCCGCGGCGGGTCGAGCACCGGTACGCCCGCCGCCTCCAGCTCACGCGCCGCGGCATCCACGGCTGCGCGGTTGGGCAGCGAGAGCGCGAGGTGGTGCAGCCGGCGGCGCTCGCCCGGGTAGAGCCCCAGCAGGAATGGCTCTGGGCCGCTGCCGCGCAAGCACAGGGCGGCGCCGCGCTCGGCAACGCTCCGCAGGCCCCAGACTTGCTGATAGAACTCGGCCAGCTCAGCGGCCCGCGGGGCAACCAGGCCGGCATGTCGCACGTGCCCCACCCGAATCATCCGGGCACCTCCCCCCGGCCGGTCTCACAGAGCCGAAAAGATGTAGGACCCTAATTCCAGTCTAGGATGGGGGTAGGCACCTGTCAACGAGGGGGAGGCCGAGTGGTAGGGGCATTCAGTACTGAATGCCCTACGTAGGGTCCTGAGTGGGGGGCTGTAGCTCTTGGCCTCCTCCTGCGAAGCTGGGCAGCACCAGCACCACGTCGCCATCGTGCAGGGGAGCATCCAGTCCCCCGACCAGGTCCGCCACGCGGCCGTTCAGGACGACCTCAGCGTAGTCGGTCAGGCGATCGTGGTCGAGATCGTAGACCTGGGCGAAGCCTGCGTCGCGGCCGATCAGTCGCGCGAGCAGGCTGCGCAAGGCCTCCCCTTCGCTGATCGGCTCGCGCAGCACGGCGCCCTCCCGTCGGCTCGAGTTGCCCGCGAGCCGGCGCGCCAACCAGGAGCGGACCTCAATGGTGACCTGGGCCATGGTTACCCCAGAAGGCAGAAGGCAGAAGGCAGAAGGCAGAAGGCAGCTCCTGCCCTGCTCATCCTGAGTCTGTCGAAGGACTCCGCCGACATTCTACGGCACGCCTGGCCCGGACGAAACCTATCAAAGCGGGGGCGCCTGCTCTTGCCAGGAGAAGAACGTATGTTCTACTATGTGGGCGTGGCTACCGAGCGGATCTCCTTCGACAGCGCCCAACTGCTCCACCTTGTCGGTCCAGCCCTCTACGCCGACGCCCTGGCCTTTCTAGAAGAGCTGGTCCGCAATAGCTTCAACGCCGATGCCAGCCATGTCCGGCTGGCCACTCGGACGGCACCGCGGCGCCGCCACCTCGAGGGGCTCGAGCTGCTGGACGACGGCCACGGCATGAGCCCGGGCGAGGTGCGCCGCTTCTTCTGCCGCGTGGGCACCGACAGCGCCCGCCGCCAGCCGCTCAGCCTGGGCGGCCGCCAGAAGATGGGCGGCCACGGCATCGGCCGCTTCTCCACCTTTGCGGTCTGCGAGCAGATGGAGCTCTTCACCCGCTGCGCCGGTAGCCCGATAACCGCCGTGCGGCTCACGCGCGACCAGCTCTTTCAGAACCCGCCCCGCAGCCAGGTCGAGCAGTTCGCCGGGGCCACCCTGCCTCCGGGCGTGGAGCTTGGCCACCAGGGCACGCTCATCCGCCTGTCGCGCTTCCACCGCCCGCTGCGGCGCGAGCAACTGGTGCGCCGGCTGCTGGCCAAGTTCACGCGCGACTTCTTCGCCCAGGTGGCGGTGGAGGTGGACGGCCAGCGCCTGTGCAAGCAGTGGCCGGAGCCCCATCGCGTCTACCGCCTGGCGCAGGACTGCCCAGCGGAGCTCGTGCGGGAACTGCCCGCCAGCTTCGACGGCGAACTGGTCTACGTGGACAACCCGCAGCAGTTGCTACCGGAAGAGGCGGGGGTGGCGCTCACCGTGGCCGGCACGAGCATCTGCGTGGAGCGGGTGGGGCTCGAGGCCTCGCCCAGGCAGGCGCTGCACCTCACCGGGTGGGTGGCGGTCGACCACCTGCGCCACCTGCAGAACTCCAGCCGGACCGGTTTCCAGGTCCAGGCGCCCGAGTACCAGGCGGCGCTGGCTGCGCTGGGGCGCGCCGCGGCCATGGTGTTCGAGCGCGAGGAGCAGCGGGCGCGCCACCTGGCGGATGCGGCCGAGACGCAGGCGCTGCAATCGGTGCTGGAGCGCATCATCCGCCCGCTCAGGCAGTCCCTGCGCGGGCGCGTGGACCTGGAGGGGATGGCCAGCCCCGGCGCCTCGCCCACGCGGGCAGGCGCAGCGCGCCCCTCTGGCGAGGCCGGGGCCGTGCGTCCGAGAGACGAGCGGAAACCCCAGCCGCCCGGGCCGGGGAACGGGCGCCGCAGCGCAAAGGGCGAAGCGCCGCGGCGCTGCCCTCCCCCCTCTCTGGTCGTCCAGGGCGCCTACCTGGGGGCGGGCGAGGGCGCGCCGGAGGTGGTGCTGGAAGCCGACGACCAGTTGATCATCAACCTGGAGCACCCGCTCTACCGCCTGGCGCGCCAGAGTCCTCCGGCGCTGGCCTACCATTGCGCCAGGCTGGTAACCCAGCACCTGGCGCTCCGCCTCGCCTCCCCGGCCGGCGAGGTACACGAGGTGCTGGCGCTGCAGGGCGAGCTGATGCTTGCCGCGCTCGCTGGCCCCCGCGCCAGCCGGGCGACGCAGGTGGCGTGAGTCGGCAGGAGGCAGAAGGCAGAAGGCAGAAGGCCGGAGGCAGTAGGCAGAAGGCAGGAGG
>JACQUR010000309.1 GCA_016210245.1 Chloroflexota bacterium | reverse complement strand
GCGCGCTCTGCACTCTCACATCTGCACTCCTCCTCAGCAAGAGGTGCTCACCGTGGGCCAAGGAGCTGTGTGCCCAGCAGCGCCGCCACGGCGAGTGTCACCAGGAGACACGTCCCCCAGCCAAGCACGTTGTGGAGGCGGTCGTTCTTGAGCGCTCCGGCCAGGCGCGCGTCGTTGGCGAGCAGCAGCAGGAATACCAGGATGATCGGCAGCAGGACACCGTTCAGCACCTGGACGCCCACCAGCACCTGGATGACCGGCACCCCCGGAACGAGCGCGCCCACGGCGCCGGCAGCCATCAGCGCGGAGAACAGGCCGAAGAAGACCGGCGCGCGTCGGAAGTCCAGGCTGACCCCCTTGCGGAATCCGAACGCCTCACTGACTGAGTAGGCGGTGGCCAGTGGCAGCACGCCGGCGGCGAGCAGCGAGGCGCCCAGCAGCCCGACCGCGAAGAGCGCCTCGGCCGCCTCGCCGACCAGGGGCCGCAGGGCTGTGGCCGCCTCGGCGGCGGTCTCGATGTCGGTGGCGCCGGCCGGATGGAGGGTAGCGCCAGCGGCGATGACGATGAACACGGCGATCAGGTTAGAGAAGACCGCGCCCGCCCAGGCGTCCACGCGTTCCTGGTCGTAGTGGCAGCGGGCGACGCCCTTCTCGACCACGGAGCTCTGTTGGAAGAACTGCATGTAGGGAGTGATCGTCGTGCCCACCAGGGCCACGAAGAGCACCAGGTAGTCGGCGTCCGGCCTGGGCGAGGGGATGAACATCCCTCGCGCCACCGCTCCCCAATCCGGCCGGGCCAGGACCGCGGCGACCGGATAGGCCAGGAAGGCCAGCGCCATGGCCAGGAAGATCTTCTCTACCTGGCGGTAGCTGCCGGCGACCACCAGGTACCAGACCAGCGCCGCGGTCAGCGGCACGGCCAGGTACTTGCTGATCCCGAACAGCTCCAGGGCCGCGCCGATGCCGACAAACTCGGTCATGGTGACCCCGCTGTTGGCCACCAGCGCCACGCCCACCGCGAAGACCGCCCAGCCCACCCCGAACCGTTCGCGCACCAGGTCCAGCAGCCCGCGCCCCGTGGCCGCGCCCAGGCGCGCAGCCATCTCCTGGACCACGGCCAGCGACAGGGTGATGAGCAGCAGCACCCAGAGCAGGTCGTAGCCGAACTTCGCGCCGACCGAGCTGTAGGTGGCAATGCCGCCGGCGTCGTTGCCGGCCGTAGCGGCGATGAGCCCCGGCCCGAGGAGCGCCAGCCAGCCCAACGCGCCAGGCGGTGGCTGGCGCAGGCCACGCAGCAGCACGCTCCGCCCACGGATGTTCAGGCGCAGTCCGGACCGAAGCTGGCGCGGACGGCGCGGCAGCTCCAGCGGCGCCAGCGCCGGCTCGGGCTGCGCGTCCCGCCGCGGGGAGCGCAGGCTCACGAGAACACCCGCAGCCGGCGCTCGCCCCAGACCCGGGGCGCCATCTGAGCCATGGCCGCGTCGAAGGTCACGGCGCCAAGCAGCCGGCCGTCGCGTGCCACCACGGGCAGCGCGGCAAGCTGGAGGTCGAAGACCTGCTGCGCGGCCGCGCTGGCCGACTCGAGCGGGCCGAGCGCGATCGGATGCGGGCGCATGACCTCCTCCAGCCGTCGCGCCGGGGAGGCCAGCAGCAGGCCACGCAGGGTGAGCACCCCCTGCAGCCGGCGCCTCGCCTCGTCGTCGACGACGTACACGTAGTACACGAAATCCGGCTGCTCGAGCTGGTCCACCAGGGCGCGACGAGCCTGCCCCACCGTGAGGCCGGCCGTGGCGACGACCAGGTCGTTGGTCATGATCCCCCCCGCCGTGTCCTCGGGGTAGCGCAGCAACTCGATCAGGCGCTCGCGGCGTTCCGGTGGCAACTGCTCGATCTGGCGGCGCGCCAGGTCCGTCGGCAGGCGGCCAACCAGGTCGGCCGCGATGTCCGGCGCCATCAGCGCCAACAGCCGCATCGCCTGGTGCGGGTCCAACTCCTCGAACACCTGGAGTTGCCGCTCTGGCGTCATCGCCTCCAGCGTGTCGGCCGCCAGGGGATCCGGGATCAGGGTGAGCAACTCGGCCGCGTGCAGGTAGGGGATCGCCTCTGCCAGGTCAGCGATCTCGGACGGCGACAGGCGCAGGATGCCGCGCTGGCGACCGTCGCCGGCGCTGGCCCGGTGGGGATCGCCGTGCAGGAACTCTACCTGCTTCCAGTCGAGGAGGTGGTGGCTCGGGCCGCGCGCCAGCAGGCCGCCGCTGAGCCGGCGCAGGATTCCCCCCAGGCTGGCGTCGACGGCGGCCAGCAGCAGGCGGCCGCCCAGCTCGCGCAGCCAGAGGTCATTGGCTCTGGCAATGTCGCGGTTAGCCAGGTCGACCACCAACGTGTCCAGCACGTCGCGCGCGAGCAGCGTCACCTCCGCCGGACCGGCCGTAGACGCCGGCCGGCCAGCGTCGAGGTCGGCGACCCGGAGCTGCTGAGACCGCCAATCGAGCGCCGCCACACCCTTCCACGGTAGCTCCCGCCGCTGCCGTCCTGCCGCGAAGGCCAGGCACGTGATCGGAGGGTAGTCACCAGCCGAGAGGTCGACGCCGAGATCGAGCAAGCGGGCCTGTCGCCCCTGCCGATCGACGAGGCGGAAGTGCAGGAAGTCGGAGAGCATCACCATGCGCGGAGCCGAGTCTCAGGAGTCGAGGCAGTGGGGCGAGGACGCCCCGCCTATCGTAGGTCCTACGATAGGC
>JACQUR010000306.1 GCA_016210245.1 Chloroflexota bacterium | reverse complement strand
TGGCGCGAAGGAAACTAGCCGCCACCAACCGGCGCTCCTCCAATTGGTCGCGGGTGAGTCGAGTCGGCTGCCACCCCATCGTTCAACCTCGCTGCGATCACACTCACCATAATGTTACTCAATCTCCACGTAGCACATTAACGCCAGAGTGGCAACCAGGCGCTCGCGGGCGGCCGTCAGGGACCCGGCCCGGGCCAGGTCCAGGGCCTGGTTGTAGTAGAGGTCGGGAAGGCGCTCCAGTAACCGAGATGGATTGCCGGCTCGCGCTGCCACCGTGTCCTCCCTCAGGGTCTACGTCTTTTCCCCTGGCGCCATCGGAGTGGCCAACCAGCACCGCCTTCTCGCCCGGGGACAGACGCGCCGTGCGGAAGGGCGATGGCCTGTCCGCCCTCCCAGAGGGCTGCTCGTGCCGCCGTGGCGCCACAGTCGATGCCAGGCCCGTTGTTCATCGCTGCGAACACCTGGATCACCGCTCCAGGTAGGTGCCCTTGTCTTTGCGGCGCTCAGCCCCGCTGGTGCTTTGGGCGACACGGAGCAGCGCCGCCAACTCATCCATCTTTCGCTGTATCTCGCCAGTGCTGCGGCGGGCCCGGAGGCCGTCGGAGATCTCATTCAGGAGGGACCGCATCTGGGCGCGAAGGGCCGGCTCCAGGTTCTGGACCAGGCACCACATCTCAGCGTACAGGAGGATCATCTTCTCTTTGAACTCGTTCTCCAGGGTGGAGTCGATCCGCGTCTTCAGCCGCAAGCCTTCGTTTTCCAGGGTTGAGTCGATCTCCTTCTCCATCGGCCGGCCTTTGGCCTCATCTCTCACCCGGAGGGCCTCTCGCCCCGCCTTCACCAGGTCCTGCAGGGTCTGGGTAGTGCGGTGGTCGGAGATGAGCCACTCGTAGTCCCGAAGGGCGATCTCGGCGCCCACCACGCTCCACCACAGGCGGGTGTCCCATGGAGGGGGCACAGTCTCCTCCGCATCTTGCGCTGCTTCGTTGCCGCCCCCCATCGATCCCCGTCTGCTGCCCAGCCGGGGATCGATGAACACCCGCTGGCGCCGCCCGGAGCCGTCCTGGATGATCGCCTCCACGTCCAGGCAGCCATCCCGGTCGATGTCGATCCCCACGTCGACCCGAGTCCCCGCCGGCAGATGGGCGCCTTCCAGGTTGATGTCTGCGGCCCCGAGCCACTGGGCCACGTCGTCGGGGTCGAACTCGGTCACCTCGGCGTGATAGAGGGGCACCCGCACGGCTCGCTGGGTGTTCTCGGCCGTCCGGAAGGGCTTGATGACCCGCTCATTGGTGGGGTACGGCGTTCCCTTGGGAACGATCACCTCGTAGGCGCCCCCCGCGGCCAGGATCCCGACCGGCTTGGCAGTGACGTTGCTCGGCTCGATCCGCTTGAACGTGTACGAGCAGCCGGCGGGGTTGGCGCAGCGCTCGGCCTCCAGGGCGTTGGGGTAGTTGCACCCGGGGCAACTCTTCTGGGCTACCAGAGGCGCGCCGCACTTGCGGCAGACGGTGGCCCGGGCGTCGTTGGGCTCCAGGCAACCCTGGTCTTTGCCACTGGCGTCCTTGCCTACCGCGTTCTGGCAGACGATCCCGGGAATGCGCTGGGCGGCAAGGCCCGCGCCCAGGGCGACGCAGGCCATGGGATCGATGTTGCGCATGATCCTGGCAGCGCCGAACTCCTCCTCCAGCATCCGCTGCACCAGGGGGAGGGTGGTGGAGCCGCCTACCAGCAGGACGTGGTCGATCTGTTCCCGGGTGATGCCCGCCTCGCGCAGCGCCTTGCGCGTCAGCAGGATGGTCTTCTTGATCCGATTGCGCACCGTGTCCGGGTCGAACTCGACCCCGCGTTCGGTGAAGGAGCCGTTGATCTTGAGGTCCTCGCACCAGCGGCGCAGCTCCTCCTGGGGCACGCCGCCGACCTTGATGGTCCCCGAGGTGATGCGAAGGTCCTCGAACTGTCGGCGAGTGAGCTCTACGTCCACGTCGCCCCGGTCGCCGTTGGGCAGCGGCACAGCGGCCTCCAGGACGATGTCGGCGGACTGCATCTCGCTCAACCGGATCTTGGCCTTCTCCGCCGCCTTCTTCAACAGCAGCATGAAGCGACTATCGGTGGAGGCATCCACCCGGTACTCCTGCTGGATCGCCTTCAGGACGTGCTGCACGATGGCATAGTCGAAGTCGTCGCCGCCCAGCCACATGTCCCCTTCGATGGCCAACTGGTTGAACATCTCGCCGGTGATGAACAGGATGGAGATGTCGAAGGTGCCGCCGCCGAGGTCGTAGACCAGGACGTTCTTCATGGCCCCGCGTTCCAGGTTGACGCCAAAGGCCATGGCCGCGGCGGTGGGCTCGTCGATGATGGTCTTGACCCGCAGGCCAGCCAACTCGCCCGCGGTGCGGGTGGCCAGGCGCTGGTTCATGGAGAAGTAGGCGGGCACGGTGATCACGGCGTGGGTGACCTCGTCCCCCAGGCGCGCCTGGGCGTCGTCCTTGAGGCGGCGCAGGATCATGGCGGAGACTTCGGTGGGGGTGAGCACCTTGTCGCCCAGCATCACCCGCACGTCGTCGCCGTCCTGGGGCTTCACGATGCGATAGCGGTAGCGGCGTTGCATCTCGGCCACGTTGGGGTCGTCGTAGAAGCGACCGACGAGCCGCTTGATGGAGAAGATGGTGTGCTCGGGGTTGCGGGCCGCCCCATCCACCGCCTGGGAGCCGATCAGCAGATCGGGCGAGCCGATGGAGATGTCGGGTTTCCGGTCGTCGCCAGGGCGGCTTTTTCTGGGCACACCCACGACGGAGGGTGTCAGTCGCTCGTGGGCGCGGTTGAGCACCACCTCGACGCCGGTGTGGTCTTCGTGGGCGATCACGGAGTTGGTGGTCCCCAGGTCGATGCCTATGGCTTTGTCCATCGGTTTGCTGCCTCCGTTCTCAGGTTGGTGGGGTGCTGCTGGAGCCAGGCGGAACGGCCCTGACGACGCTGGCTTTGCGGAGGAGTTCCCCCCGCCACAGATAGCCCCGGTAGTCGATCTCCAGGATGGTGCCCTCGGGCACATCGCTCCGCTCGATCACCTCCCGGGTCGAAACCAGCCCATCGGGCGCCTGGGCGAAGTCGATCGGCACCACCTGCTCCTGGGCCAGCAGTTGCTCCAGGGTTCTGCGGGTGCGCTGCAAGCGCCTGATCCAGCGTCGGGCCTCGGCATCGCCCCGGTCCCCCTCGACGCCTGCCAGGCTCCGATCGAGGTTGTCCATGACGCCCTCGATCAGGTCCAGCAGCAACCGGCGCCTGGCAGCCTCGCTCAGCTCGGCAGCCTTCCGGAGCGAGGCCTCCGCACCCAGGAGCTGCCGCTCCAGCCTCTCCACCTGCTCGCGGGCTGCTTGCCAGATGGTGCGCTCGCCCCCTTCCGGCAGGTCTTCCAGGGGATGCGGCTGCTCCGTGATCTCGAATTCGGCGCGGCGCAGGTTCTTTCTCATCGTCGCTACCGGTCGAAGGCGGGGCGGAACAGAGTCTTCGGCTGCGCGTCGTAGCGGTCCAGGTGGGCGAGCTTCATGGCGCGGAACTCCAGGGGACGAAAGTCGGCACGGTAGCGGCCCTCTGCCAGGTCGGTGAAGGCGAGGTCGATCTCCACGGCCGGCAGGGCCGGGTCCCACTGAAGCTCCACCTGGAGTTCCGCGCCCCCGTCGCGCTCGTGTTCGGCATCGCCCACAGGGTAGTACCAGAAGTCCTCCTCCAGCCGGGTTTCCGGGCGGTGCAGGCGCTGCCAGGCCTGGGTCAGCTCCTGGCGACGCGCCGGGTGCTCGGCGGTCAGGCGTGCGTAGGCGGCGTCGATCTCAGCCAGGGTGGCGTTCCGTCCCACGCCCAGGATCTCGTAGGGCCTTTCCTTGCTGTCGAGTGGGTCCTTCATGGTCGCACCTCGTGTCCGCGCTACTACTTCCTCTGCGGCCGGCGCGGCAGTTCCTCCGGGTCGTCGAGGTCCGGGGTCTCACCCATGGCCAGGAGCTTTCGCAACGCGCGCTCGTTGTTTGGATCGAGCTTGACGGCCCGTTTCAACAGAGCGACGCCTTCTTCCCGCGCAACGCCGTAGGGGCCAGAAGCCCCGCTGAACCTGGCGATGCCCAGGTTGGCCAGGACGATTGAGAGGTTCTGCCTGGCCCTGACGTGGTTCAGATTCAGCCGCAACGCTCGCTCCATGTAGCCCTGTGCCCGCTCCATCCTGGCGCGCTCGTTCTTCGACTTGTCGTTGCTCTCCATCACCCCCAGGTTGGTGTACAGCTCGGCCAGGTTGTCCTTGACCCGCTGGCTATCGACGACGCCCCGCGCCTTCTCCAGCACCGCGATGGCGCGCTCCAGGTTCGCGCGCCCACCGCTCTGCAGCCGCGTGGCCTCCCTCACGGCAGTGTTCTCGGCCTCCTGCCGGATCTCGTCGGCGATCTTCTTGCGCGCTGGGCCACGGCGTCGCGCCTGCGGTCGAGATGCTGCCTCCTGCCGGATCTCGCCGCCGATCTTCTTCCGCGAGCGGAGGCTGGCGAGGCCGGCTTTCCAGCAGGTCAGGGCGGCGTCGATCTGCCCGGTGGTGGCCAGCAGCCTGCCTTGCTCCAGGTAGGCCGTGGCCAGCAGTTCGTGGCCGTCCTCGGCGGGATTCTGCTCCAGTTGCGCCTGCAGGTGGTCGATGGCCTCCTGGTAGCGGCGCTCCTGCACTATGATCCAGGGATAGACCCAGGGCGAGAGACACCAGTGCAGTTGCTCCACGCTGGCCTCGTTGCTCGGGGTGACCTTGACCAGCGCCGGCAGCCGCTGCGCCGTCTCCAGTTGTCCGAGGTGCTGCAGCATCAGCACGCCGCAGAGCGGCGGCAGCGGCGGCGGCTTCCTCCCCCGCCGGTCCAGCGACTCCGTCACCCGTTGCAGCGCCTCGGCGGTTTGCAGCTCGGCCGCAAGCAGCAGGGAGAGGTCACCCATACGGCGGGCGTCGGCAGCCTGCTTCCGGGTGAGATAGTCGTTCTGGTAGTCGGCGATCCGCCGACCCAACTGCTCCACGAGTTTGCCGCGCAGCCCTTCCACCGCGGCGTCCGCTATGCTGCCGCACGCCCGCTCCCGCTCCGCTTTCCACCCGCTCCAGAAGCTATCGGCGTAGCGCAGGGCGACCCAGTTGCGGATGGCGCCCTCCCAGGCGGCCCTGGCCGCCCGGGCATCGTCCTGCGCTTCCGCTTGCTGGGCGTCCCAGAAGTAGAGCAGCCCCAGGCAGTGGGCCAGCCGCGGATCCGTCGGGTCCTTCGCCTGGGCCTGCTCCCAGACAGCGGCCGCCTCGGCGCGCCGTCCGGCCTTCAGGTAGGACACCGACAGATAGTTGCCGATGGCGGAGAGCATCTGCTGCAGCTCCGGGTCGGCCGGCTCGATCTCCAGCGCCTGGCTGAGGGCGGCGCCGGCTCCGTCCCAGTCGCGCCGGGCTATCCTCTGCCGCGCATCGGTCTTCAGCAGCGCCAGCAACGCCGGCCGTGCCTCCGTGGCAGTCGTCGCCTGCTGGCAGGCCATCCGAAGGCAGCGGAGCGCTTCCACGACTCGCCCCTGCCGGGCCAGCGCCAGGCCCAGGTAAGTACTGCGTGCCGGCCCGTCAGGCCCCGCGGGCGCAGCGCAGAGCACCGCTTCGGCCTCCGGCGCCCGGTGCAGCTTCAGCAGACAGCAGGCAGCCAGGTCGCGCGCCAGGGCGCTCGCCGCGGGTCGGGGGGCAGGCGAGGACGGTTGCGGGTGAGGCGGCCGGGCCACGTTCAGCACCTGCGGGGACGATCTGCTCGCTCCTTGCGGTCCAGAGACGGCGTTGCCTGGCCAAACCTTGCCTAGACCCTGGTAGCTGCTGGCCGCGGCCTCGACCTCGATCGGCTCCTCGGTGATCTCGCCCTTGTCGTCGGTGGGCTGCGCCTTGAGGATGCGGAAGGCGCGGAGGACAGGGTTGCCATCGTCCACAGGAGACACCAGGAAGTAGAGCGCGTCCGGGTAGTAGGCCAGCCGCACGTCGGTGGCCGAGGGGTAGGCCTCGCTGAAGACGTCCGAGCGGTAGACGCCTACCACCTCCATGTCGTTGGCCTCAAGGTCGAGGTGGCAGCGGATCAGGTCGTGGGGCTCGATCTCATAGCGGGTCGGGCTGTTGGCCTTGTTCCGTGTGCGGTAGACCTTGAGCACCCGCCCCTGGCGCCCGCCCAGCAGGCCACACGCCATGTTGGGGCGCGCCTCCATGGCATGGGCGAAGAGGTCCTGGCGCTGCGCCTCAATCAGCTTGACCAATGTTTCCTCCTCGGGAGTCGGGTGGAGGAGGTTCGGCTGCCACCAGACCCTGGTGCGCAGCTCCTCCGCCTACCCGCAGGCGCTCGGCTCCCTGGAACAACCTGCTCGCTGTTTCCTGTCTAGAGACGGCCCTCGCAAGCCGAACCATTCATGACGCCACGGGTTGGAGCGCTGCCAGCGCTTCATCCCAGCACTGGCTCCGAGCGCAGGCGATGGCCAGGACAAGATCCACGGGCAAGGTCAGGTCCTTTCGATCGGGATGGCTCGCCACGGTTTGGAGGACCTCTGCTGCCCGCTCGGGCTGGCCTGCCCGCAGGAACGCCAGGCCGCGGTGGTACAGGGCTCGAAGACGCAGGGCGGGATGGCTGCCGTTGGAGCAAGCTTCCAGCCGCTGCGCCGCCAGGGCCCACTCGCCCTCGGCCAGGTCGCACAGCGCCTGATAGTACGCCAGCCAGGGATGGTCGGCATCCAGGTCCAGGGCGGCATCCAGGTCCTCACGCGCTGCCTCGGGCTTGCCTCCCCCGGCCAGGCGGGTCGCGGCCAGTCGGAAGTACAGCTCCGCGATGTCCCCCCGCAGCTTCTCGTCCTCCTGGCGGGACCCGAGGTACTCCTCCCAGGCGACAATCGCCGCCTCGTACCTTCCAGCTTCCGCATGCTGGTGACCCAGGAGGTAGTGCAGGCGGCGGACATTCAAGGCCAGGCGCCGGTCTTCGGGATAGCGCTGTTGTAGCTTAGCCCAGGTCTCAAGCGCGCCAGCGTAGTCCCCCATCCCGGCCCGGGCGTAGCCCGAGTGGAACAGGAGGGCATCCCCCTCCTCGCCCAGGGCCGCGACCTGCTCCAGGTACCGAACGGCTTCCTCATGGCGCGCCTGGTGGCAGCAGAGCTGGCCCAGGCGAAGCAGCGTTTCCGGCTGCCCGGGCTGGCTCCCGAGCGCCGCCAGGTAGGCCCGCTCGGCCCCGGGCAGATCCCCGACGCTTTCCAGCACGCGGCCCAGCAGCATGCTGGCTTCCCAGTGCGCGGGCTGGGCCCGTAGCACCCGCTCCAGGTGGGGCCTAGCTCTGGCAGCCTCCCCTTGGTGGACATGGGCCTGCGCGATGGACAGGGCGACCTCGACGCTCTCGGGCTGGAGCGCCTCGGCCTGCTGGTACTCCTGCTGGGCCTTCGCCACCTCTCCCAGCGCCAGGTAACAATGGCCTCGCTGGAGGTGGGCCCGCCAACGGGACGGGTCCAGTTGCAGACAGAGGTCGAACTCCTTGACGGCCTCTGCATACTGCGCCAGGTTAGCCCGGGCGCACCCCACAGCGTAGTACGTCTCCGCCTCCGCGTCGCCGCGGTCTGCCAGGACGCTCAGGACTCGCACCGCTCGGGCGAAGTCGCCGCCGAGCGAGCAGCAGCGGGCCAGCAGGTAGGCGGCCTCCCGAACGCGCTCGTGGAGCGGCTCCAGTTCGCGGATTGCTTCGTGGTAGCGTTGCTGGTGGAAGAGCGCCCGACCGAGGCCGAGGCGAGCTCCGCGTTGGTGGGGGTCCAGTTGCAGCGCCCGCCGATACCTGGTTTCGGCCCGGCCGTACTGCTGGGCGAGCGCCTCCAGATCGCCCCGGACGCGATGCCCCTCGGCGTAGTCTTCATCGAGGGCCACCGCCTGTTCCACGGCCTGGAGCGCCCTGGCGTAGTCGGTTTCCTGGCCCGGGCGCGGCTCCTGGAGCGCCTCGGTGGGGTTGGACAGCCGGCCCCACGCCTCCCCCAGGCGGAGGTGGTATTCCTTCGCCGTCGGGCGCAGTCGCACCGCGGCGCGGAAAGCCTCGACGGCCGCGGGGTTGTCGCCAGCGAAGGAAAGGGCGCGCCCGTGGTAGAAGTGGCACTCGGGCAGATCCGGGCGCCGGGCCGCGGCGCGCGCGGCGCTGCCCACTGCTTCGCGGGCCAGCTCCGCGATGACTTGCGCGCTCCCGGGACGGTCCTGCTCGGCTTCGGCCTCGCACTCGTCCGCCAGGGCTCTGGCCAGGTAGAAGTGGGCCTCCCATCGGTCCCCGCGTCGGGCAGCAGCTTCACGGTACGCGGCCAGCGCCCCTAAACGGTTGCCCTGCCGCTCCGCCAGCAAGGCGCCGTAGATCCTGGCCGGGTAACCTACCCCCCCGACGGCCGGGTCCAGCCGCGCGGCCGCGTCCAGGTGGGAGGCGGCCTGGTCTAGGTCGCCCTGCCTGGCCAGCGCCAGGCCCACGTAGTAGTGGGCCCACTCGAGGCTATCGTCGGCCTCCAGGACCCGCTGGCACAGCGCCAGGGCCGCGGCCCACTGGTGTTCGGATGCCCCAGCCTCGAGCACGCGATGGCTCTTGTCGAGGTTCAGCGCCAGGGTCGTGGCCCACTGGTGGTGAGCGTCCTGCTCCTGCACCTGGCAGAGGCGCTGGAGGGCGGCATACACTGCCGTCCCGGTGTCGGCTTCGGGCTGGCGACGTCGCAAGCGCAGGTAGTCCAGGTAGACGCCGATAGCAGTTTCCGACGCCGTCTTCGCCGCGGCAAGGCGGTTTGCCAGAAAGACCAGGCTCGGGTCGGGCAGGGAGACAAACGGTCTGGCGGCCAGGAAGCTCCCGGCCGCGTCGGCCGGCTGGCCCTGCTGCGCCTGGATGTTGCCCCGGGTTGCGTAGGCCAGCCCCAGGCAGCGCTGGTGCTCCGGCGATAGCGGTCGCGCTTCAGCCAGGTCTCGAATGACCTTCTGGACGATTGCCAGCGCCCTGTCCGGCCGTCTCTTGCCAAGGTAGCGGTCCGCCCGGGCGAGCATGCCCTCGTACTTCCGGGCCGGCGCAACCCTCCCCTGTCCGCCAACGGTCGAGCCGAAGAAGGCGCGCACTGCCGTTCGGCGCCAGTAGGCCAGGGTAGCCAGTCGGAGCGCCAGGTCCGCGACCACTGCCACCTGCGCCGCCACGAGCAGCCTGCTCCACCCCGCGAGCGCCACGCCGTCGACGGCAACCAGCAGCGCCGCCCAGACCTGGGCGGCCACCCAGGCCCATCGCCATCCCCTGAGCAGGCCGGCGCCTACGAGCAGGTCGAGGCCCGCCTGGAACAGCAGGAGGCCCGGGGGCAGGGAAGCCCTGTCGGCGGACGGAAGCAACCAAGGCTGCCAGACGAAGGGGAGGCCGGCGCCGCTCAGCATGATGGAGAGGAACAACACCTGGCCCCGCACCAGCATGAGCTGCAGGAGCCCGGTTCCGATGAGGAGCCCGGCCAACAGGGAAACCCCGTATGGTCTGGATCGGAGCGCCACCGTCTGCTCTCCTTTCTGGGCGAGACCCTACGTGGAGCCGTGGAAAGCCACCAGGACCACCGTGATGTTGTCGCCCCCACCCCCGAGAAGGGGTACACTCCAGACGCAAACGTTCTTCAGCACGTACCATGCTCATCACCTGGCCGCGAACCGGCTATCGGTCTTTCCGTCGCAGCCGCAGCAGCGTGCAACCGATCTGGATCTCGTCGCCGTCTTTCAGCTCCGTCCGAGCGCTGATGGCGCTGCCGTTAACGGCCGTGCCGTGGGTGCTCCCCAGGTCCTCTATGAAGAAGCGACCGTCCTCCCGCGTGACGCGCGCGTGGGAGCCGGAGACGGAACGGTCGAGCAGCAGGGCGACGTCCGAGCTCTCCAGCCGTCCGACGACCGCGGAGCTGCCCCGCAGCGAGAACAGCCGCCCATCCTCGGGTCCGTTCAGCACCTCGATGCTGTCCTCCTCCACGGGCTGAGGCTGAAACAGCGCTGGCAGGAAACCGCTCTGGGTGTCCATAGGTCCTCCTCACGGAAGCGTCTCGGCCATTCGGCGGAACTCCACCCGATTCCCGACGCGGCTGGCTCGGATGGTCTCGCCTTCGGTCGGCGATGCAGCCAGCAGGAACGAGGCAACCGGCTTCCTCAGCAGACGGTCCACGGCGCGCCGCAATTCGCGTGCGCCGAAGGCCTCGCTGTAGCCAACCTCGATCAGCAAATCGCGCACCCCCTCCTCCACCTCCAGCCGCAGCTTCTTCTCCGCGATCTGGGCTTGCACATCCTCGAGCATCAGACCCACGACCTCGCGCAGGCTCTCTTGCCTGAGGGGATCGAACACCACGATCTCGTCGATGCGGTTGATGAACTCCGGGCGAAAGGCTTGCGAGACGGCCCTGTGGGCAGCCGCAAGGCGGGCCTGGCGACCGCCGTGCTCGTCGGCCCCGGCGCCTGGCAGGAAGCGGATCTCCCGTCTGCCTTCACCCATTGCCTCGCCGCCCAGGTTGGAGGTCATGATGACGATCGTGTTCGAGAAGTCCGCCGTGCGGCCGCGGTTGTCCGTCAGGCGGGCATCATCGAACAGTTGAAGAAAGAGGTTCAGCACGTCCGGATGGGCCTTCTCCACCTCGTCGAAGAGGAGCACGGAATAGGGGCGCCGTCGGACCGCGCCGGTCAACTGGCCCTCCTCCTCAAAGCCCACGTAGCTCGGCGGCGCACCGATCAGCCGCATCACCGAGTGGCGTTCCATGTACTCCGACATGTCGAAGCGGATCATCTGGCTCTCGGAGCCCAGGAGGGCGGCCGCCAGGGCCCTGGCCAGCTCCGTCTTGCCCACGCCGGTGGGCCCCAGGAAGAGCAACACCGCTTTGGGACGTCGGCGGCGCTCCAGTTGGCGAGCGGCGATCACCGTCTGGGCGACCAGGGAGACGACCTCGTGCTGCCCAATCACGCGCCGCGTCAGGGTTGCCTCCAGGTGGAGCAGCACCTCGGTCTCCTGCTGGGTCAGGCTCCCCACCGGGATGCCGGTTCGCTGGGCTACCACCCGAGCGATCGCCTCTTTGGTCACCGGACCCGCCTGCCGGCGGCCCTCGTGCTCGGTGAGCGACTGCAACCGCACCTCGGCGCAGGCCCGATCGAGCAGGTCGACGGCCTTGTCCGGGAAGGACCGATCGGTCAGATACCGCTCGCCCAGCTTGACGGCCTCCAGGAGCACCTCGTCGCCAATGGTGACGCCGTGGTGGGATTCCAGAGCGGGCTTGAGGCCGGAGAGCATCTGCAGGGTTTCTTCCCTGGAAGGCTCCTCGACGCGGATGACCTCGAAGCGTCTCTCCAGAGCCCCGTCCTTCTCGATATAGCGGCGGTACTCGTCCACGGTCGTGGCGCCGATACAGCGAATCTCCCCCCGGCCGAGGGCCGGCTTCAGGATGTTGCCCGCGTCGAGGGCGCCGCTCCCAATGGATCCTGCACCGACCAGGGTGTGGAGCTCATCGAAGAACAGGATGACGTCGGGGTGGCCCTTCGCCTCGTTGACGAGTCCTTCCAGCCGCTCCTCGAAGTCTCCCCGGTACCTGGTCCCCGCCACCAGGGCAGCCACGGTGATCTCCACGAAACGCGTGCGCCGAAGGGGCTCCGGAGCATCCGCACAGACGCTCCGTTGAGCCAGGCCCTCCACGATGCAGGTCTTGCCCACGCCGGGGTTTCCGATCAGGAGGGGATTGTTCTTGGTCTGCCGTGCCAGCACCTGGGCGACGGCCAGCATCTCAGCCGCCCGGCCGATCACAGGCCGAAGCCGTCCTTCTTGAGCGAGGCGGGTGAGGTCTCGGCCGGTGGCGTTCAAGATCGGGGTGTCCCTCGGCCCGCCGCGCGCCGGCGCAGGCCTCTTGCGCTCCAGCCGATCCAGCAGCCGTGCCTTCAGCGGCTCCGGATCCCAACCGAGTTTCGCCAGCGTCCGCACGGGGATGCTGCCCTTTTCCACCAGCACGGCCAGGAACAGGTGGGGCGGGCGGACCTCGCCGCCGCGGTAGTGCTCCGCGATCTTCTCGGCCAGGCGGACCACGTTGGTCAACCGAGGGGTCACCAGCAGGTGCGAGCCCCATTCCGGATCGGGTCCGACGCCCAGCACGCCCCTCAGGTGGCGGCGAAAGAACTTGGGGTCGAAGCTGGCGTCCCGCATGGCAGCTTCCAGATCGTCGTCCACGATCTTGCAGAGGCCGATCACGACGTGTTCCACGCCCAGGTAGTAGTGGTTCATGGCGCGGGACTCTGCGGCGGCGATCTGTACGGCCACCAGTGCCTCTTTCGAGAAGGATCCGAAGGGATTCATTGCTCCTCCCGCTCCTCGCGCGGGCTGGTGAGCCTGCGCTGCCCGGCGGTTGATCTCCTGGATGATCTGCGGGCCGTCGAGGGAGGCGTCTCGGCTTCGACCCCCACGCCCGACAGGCCCGCCAGTTGCTCTGCTGTGAGGGTCTGACTCATAGCGGCAGCGGGGTCGATGCCCGCGGCCGGCGCTGCCTTTCGGGTCCTGGTCTCCACCAGTTCCGGGGGCAGTTGCCCGAACTCTTCGGTTGCTACCTCGGCGAACATCTCGAGCGCTGCCGGGGGAAGGTAGCCCGGCTCGATGCACAGGTTGCTCAGGTCGACGGCCACCTCCGTGGTCAGGCTGTCGAGCGGAACGGCGCCCAGCAGTATCGTGCCGAGTCGGTCTCTCAGGAGCAGTTGGACTCGGGACCGCGTGGGCACGGCCGCGAGAGGCCGAACCTTCAGACGCAGGTGGTACCGGGCATCGATCCGGGGGCTTCCTTCTGTCGCCAGAGTAATGGCGTCGCCCAGGGGTTTCCCGTTCGGGCTCCGAAGCGCCAGCTCGAGCTGCCTGATGCCCGCTGCTTCCATGGGATCGGGCTGAGTCAGCGCCGCGATCCGCTTGGAGACGCGAACCAGCGCTCGCGCTGCGCTATCGGGTTGCTGCTCCAGCAGTCGCTGGATGAGGGGGAGAGAACAGAGGCCCGAGCCCTCCTCTGCGCTCCGGAGCAGATGCCAGCCCAGGACCTTGTGGCGACACCTCTGGCATGCCCCCAGGTGCGCCGCTACTGACCCAGCCTGCTCCGACTGCAGAAACTCACTGGCATACGACTCGAGGGTTTCCGGGCTCGGACAGCCCGCGCCCCGCTCAACCCCGACCCTGGCGGGCAGGGACTGCGCCCATCCCCGGGCGATAGCCTCCGCCTGTTCGAGCAAGCCGAAAAGTTGTTCGTCCATTCTGCAATCTGCAATCTGCAATCTGCAATCCTCATGACGGGCCGGCCAGGCAATTCCTTTCATGGCGGCCGGCTGATGCGTGGCCATTCCCGATCGAAACCTGCGTCTCAGTCGCGCCTGCGGGCGTCGTGGAGAGTGGCTTTGAGGGACGCCGAAACCGCGGGCACGAGGCGGCGGGCCACCTTTTCAAGGACGGCGGAAACCTGGGCCAGAGTCTGTCCGGTTCGCTCCGCTATCGTCTCCAACGGCAATCCCTCCTGCCAGCGCAGGCGAGCGAGCTCCAGCTCCTGGACCGGAAGATTCAGGCTGCTCAGGCATCGCCAAGTGGTTGCCAGAATCCAGGCCGGATGGTCCTGCACGAGGTGCCGGACGAGACTGCAGAGGATATCGCCCCGACTCAGCCAGTTGTTGAGTTGCGTCGCGGTAGGCTGGACAAGGCCAAGCGCCTGGGCATGGGACGCGAGGCTGGCCTGAATCTCGAGCACGGTGAGTCCGTCCATATAGAAGGATACGAAGGCCAGCTTGCGGAGCAGGCCCATCCACCCCTCCTCCGAGACCGACGGCTCGGCGAGGAGCACCTCGTCGAGCTGCTTCATCAGGAACTCGCTCGACAGCGTGGCGTCCACCGTCTGCTCCACCGACGGGTCCTGGGAAGGGATCTCCTGTTGTTCCTCAAGAGGCTGGAGCACTCCCACTCGTCGGCAACGTTGGGACCAGTCGTTGGCTAGATTGCGGGCCACCTGATAGAGGTAGGGAACGAAAGTCTCCACCCTGGTCCCTCTGGACAGGGCGGACCAGGCTCGAATGAAGGTTTCCTGGGCTAGATCCTCGGCATCGTGAGGGTTCCGGACCCGGAGACAGAGGTAAGTGAAGATGCGCTGCCGGTAGCGCTCCCACAGCACGTCGAAGGCCTGCCGATCGCCCTGGGAGCAACGAGCTGCCAAGGAGGTCGTCCAGTTCTGCCCTGAGATCAGCGGACTGCTGCATCTCTTGCCTTGCGCTGGCCCCGCTTCTGGATCAGGAACGAGGAACCATCAACTCGCAGTTGGGCACAATGTATTGCGCGCTGCAACGCTGTAGAGATCGTCTTCGGAAGTGATTATGCATGACATGTCGGCTACCATCAAGATGTCGGCCGCCAGCGTGCGGCGGGAGACGTGACCTCTCACCCGGCGCGCCCCTGTGGTGGTCCATGCCCCATCCCTCCTGCGCAATTACTTCGGGCTGGACGACGAGTAACCGCACCGCGTATAACTCCGCGCGCTATGTTGACACCTCCGCAACTCCGCTCTCCCGACGAGCCCCAGCGCCCCCTGCTCGAGCCGCCAACCTCTTGCGCTGCCGCGCAGCGGGCCCAGCGCCTTGAAGCCGCCGCGCTCTTGCTCGAGCAGGCCATCCGGGCCGCCAAACTCGCCGACGTGGACACGCTGCCTCTGGAGTCGGTGCTTCAGAGACTGGAGAACCAGCTCGCCGACGCCAGCGCGCGCGATGGGCAGCGCCCCGCGCCCCGCTTGCGCCCGAAGGCGCAGCGAGACTGGCGCACCGAAGGGCCACGCCCCCGCCACTTGCTGTTCATCGACGAGTCCGGCGGGTCGCGGCTGGACCTCAGCCTCGATACTCCCTACTTCGCGCTTGGTGGCGTGCTCATGTCCGAGTCGGCGTACGAGGACATGAAGACCCGCTGGAATGCGTGGAAGGTGGAATGGATTGGCCGTGACAATGCGAGTATGCACGCGAGGAGCCTCACCAGGAGGAGCATTCGCCACTACGCCACGCACGGCTACCCGCACGAGGTGCTGGCCAGCCTGGATGCGCTCATCGACGGATTCGACTTCCACCTGTTCGTGGTAGCCATCGACAAGGCTGCGTTCCAACGGGACTACGCCGATGGCCAGACGGAGGCGTTCCTCCCAGGCTACCACTACCAGACCTGTATGGACCTGTTGCTGGAGCGGGTGGTCTCCTGCCTCCTGGCACGCGATGATGCCCACGCCTACGTCTGCGCAGAGGCTCGGAACCGGATGCAAGATGCGCAGGTCCAGATGGAATACCAGCGTCTTCAGATCGAGGGCACCGCCTTCCACGCTGCCACGTGGTTTCGCTACCAGCTTGGCCCCCACATCGCCTTCCAGAGCAAAGACGACAACATCGCCGGCCTGCAACTGGTCGACGTGCTCTTGCGGGCCGTGGTGGACAAGCTCACCAATCCGGGGACAGACCCGCTCCGGTGGGCGGTCGCAAAGAAGAAGCTGTACGCCGGCGAGGGGCAGTGCATCCTGGACTGGGGACTGAAGGTCTTTCCCCTTTGGGATTTGAGAATTGAGATTTGAGATTGCAGATTGTAGACTCCAATCTGCAATCTGCAATCTGCAATCCCAAATCTCCAATCTGCAATCCGCCTCAGGGGGACTAGGCTATGTCCACCGTGTCCCTGCCGCGGCCTCGACCGGTTGACTACTGGAGCCCAGCCACGGAGCGCCTGGCGCGCCCGGAGCTGGAGGCGCTGCAACTGAAGAAGCTGCGGACGCTGCTGGCCTGGGCGATGGCGCGCAGCCCCTTCTGGGCGCGCAAGCTGGGCGAGGCCGGGGTGGGGCCGGAGCGCTTCCGTTCGCTCGACGACCTGCGGCGCCTCCCCTTCCTGACGAAAGAGGAGTTGCTGGCGGACCAGGCGGCCAGCCCGCCTTACGGCACGGCCATCACCTGCTCGCCCCGGCTCGCCGTGGCCTCCCACCACACCAGCGGCACCACCGGCCGCACTCCGCTGCGGGTGTTCGAAACCCGCCGCGACTGGGACTGGGGCGCCGACGCCTGGGCCCGCGCGCTCTACGCCTTCGGCCTGCGCGCCTCGGACGTGGTCTACTTCCCCTTCGGCTACGGCCCGTTCATCGGCTTCTGGGGCGCCCACTACGCGGTCCAGAAGATCGGCGCCACCACGGTGGCCGGCGGCGGCCAGTCCAGCGAGCACCGCCTGCGCCAGATCGTGGACTGCGGGGCCACGGCCGTGGTGGCCACGCCCAGCTACGCGCTGCGGCTGGCCGCGGTGGCCGAGCAGCAGGGGCTGGACCTGGCCACGGGCACGCGCGTCGAGTTGCTCATCCACGCCGGAGAGCCCGGAGCCTCTATCCCGGCCACCAAGGCGCTGATCGAACGCAAGTGGGGGGCCTACGCGGGCGACTTCGCCGGCATGACCGAGACGGCGGGCATCTCGGCCTTCGAGTGCGCGGCTAGATCCGGCGGCATCCACATCGCCGAGGACCACTTCATCGAAGAGGTGGTCGATCCCGCCACGGGCGAGCCAGTGCCCCCGGGCGAGCCCGGCGAGCGGGTGACGACCGCGCTCGGCATCGGCAGCCTGCCGATCATCCGCTATCGGACCCGCGACCTGGTGCGGCGCGTCTCCGCGCACTCCTGCCCGTGCGGCCGGGGCTTCGACCTCTACCAGGGCGGCATCCTCGGCCGCACCGACGACATGCGCATCGTGCGTGGGACGAACGTGCATCCTTCGGCGGTGGAGGGCGTGGTGCGCCGCTTCGAGGAGATCCGCGAGTTCCGCCTGGTGCTGAGCCGCGGCCCAGATCTGCAAGACGAGGTCGCGGTGGAGCTGGAGCCGCTGCCACACGTGCCAGCCGAGGCGGGCCCGGCCCTGGCCGCGCGCATCGCCGACGAGCTGGCCTACGCCCACGAGGGCCTCCGCTTCCGGACGCGTCTGGTGGAGCCGGGCACCCTGCCGATCTTCGAGCTGAAGGCGCGCCGGCTGGTGGACC
>JACQUR010000304.1 GCA_016210245.1 Chloroflexota bacterium | reverse complement strand
GTGGTCCGGTTTCGAGCGGTCGCGGGATGGTCACCTGCCGCCCTGAAGGGCGGGCCTAACGCCCAGGCCCGCCCTTCAGGGCGGCAGGTGCGGACAACTGAATAGCCCTAGAGGCAAGAAGGGAGCGAGCCACTGGCTCGCTCCCTTCTTGCCTCTGGAGGTGTTCTTGCGCTTTATCCGGCGTAGGAGCGCTGCGGGTTGGCCCGGGAGGGGTGGCGCAGCTTGCGCAGCGCCTTCTCCTCGATCTGGCGGATGCGCTCGCGGGTGACGCCCAGCGCGGCCCCCACCTCGGCCAGGCTGCGCTCCTGGCCGCCATCCAGCCCGAAGCGCAGCTTCAGGATACGCTGCTCGCGCTCCGTCAGCGAGTCCAGGACGTCCTCTACCTGCTCGCGCAGCAGTGTGCGGCTGGCCGCCTCCTCGATGCTTGGCGCGGCCTCGTCCTCGATGAAGTCGGCCAGCAAGGACTCCTGGTCTTCGCCCGTCGGCGTCTCCAGGCTGAGCGGCTGGGGCAGCATCAGGATGAGCTCCTGCACCTTCCCCGCCGGCAGGTCCAGCTCCAGGCCGATCTCTTCAGCGGTTGGCTCGCGCCCGTACTGCTGCTGGAGCTGCGCGACGATGCGGCTCATCCTGCCCAGGGTCTCGACTATGTGGACCGGGATGCGGATGGTGCGGGCGTCGTCGGCGATCGCGCGGCTGATCGCCTGGCGGATCCACCAGGTGGCATAGGTGCTGAACCGGAAGCCGCGCCGCCAGTCGAACTTCCCCGCCGCCCGCAGCAAGCCCAGGTTACCCTCCTGGATGAGATCGGAGAGGGGGATGCCCCGGTTGGCGTACCGGCGGGCCACGCTGACCACCAGCCGCAGGTTGGCCTCCACCAGGCGCCGGCGAGCCGCGGCCCCAGCGCCGACCAGGGCTTCCAGCCGCTCGCGCTCGGCGGGCGCGAGGTCCTGCCCCTCGCGGAGCCGCCGGCCCGCGGCGGCGCCGGCCTCGAGCGCCTGAGCCAGCGCGACCTCCTGCTCCTGGGTCAGGAGCGCCACCCGCCCGATCTCGTGCAGGTAGACGTCGAGCGCTTCGCCAGCCGCCTGCTTGTCGCTGCCGGCACGGTCCTCCGGGAGTTCATTATGCACTGCGCGCTCGGACATCGCCGCTTCCTACCGCCGTGATCCTCAAGACTATAAACCAGCAGGCGCCCCGCTGGGAAAAACCAGCCCACAGGGGACAGCGGCTCCGGGCTCCCGCCAGGGGGAGAGAGCCCTGGCCAGACCAACGGTACAGCAATCGGTTGCGCCCGGCGCGGTTCCAGGAACACAATGGTACTATGGTACTGGCGGCCTGAGGAACAACCGGATGTGGATGAGAGAGCTCCGCCTCGGCGCGCTGGCAGGGGAGAGGCTGAGGGCAACGCTGCAGCGCTCGGCTCTTTCGACCCGCCACGCAGTGCTGGCCACGGCGACCGCGATGGCGCTGTTCGCCGCGGCGTGTGCTTCCGGACCGGCCGCGGCACCCACCGCACGATCGCCCAGCGGCGGCCCGCCGCCAGCTCCCCTGACGCCAGCGCCCAACGTCCCCGGAAACCCTGAGAACGGGCGCCAGTTGTTCGTCGCCAAAGGCTGTATCGGCTGCCATACCTTGCGGGGAGTGCCTGCCGCCACGGGCGTCGTTGGACCCAACCTGACCAACGTGGCCCTCCGTCCGACCCTGGCGGGCGAGACGATCGAGAACTCCCCTCAGAACATGGCCCGTTGGATCCTTGACCCACCGTCCCTGAAGCCGGGCACGGCCATGCCCAGGCTCGGCCTGGCCGAGCAGGAGGCGCGAAACCTGGTGGCCTTCCTGTACAGCCAGCCGTACAACCCGGCGCACTGAGCCCGTAGCGCGGGGGCAGGCCCCTGTGCCGGCCCCTACCGGCCTCCGGTAGGGGCAGGCACAGGGGCCTGCCCCTACCGACCTCCGGTAGGGGCAGGCCCCTGTGCCTGCCCCCGCGCTACGGGCTCCGCGTCCAGCCCTCTAGCGCTTCCGGCAACATGGGTCTAAGATAGAACAGTATGGACCCGCAGTTGATCGGTCCCGAGCAATGGGACCACATCGGCCGTGCCCTGGCCAACCTGGTGATCTTCGTCGGGCTCGCGGTAAACGGCGCGCTCGCCTTGCTGCTGGCCCACGCTGTCATCCCGTCGCTCGTCACCACCCAGGACGCGCCGCGCGAAGCCCTGGCCCTGCGCTGGGTGCTCTACCCGGTGTTCGTAGCCTCGCTGGTGCTGACGTTGTACGCCCTCGGCCGGGCGCTCTACCTGGCGGTCGTCGTGATCCAATCTATCTATCCGCGCTTCGCCGTCTAACATGCGCCGTACTACTCTGGTCGTCCTCGTCGGTCTCGGGCTGGCCGGCCTGATCGCCTTCGTCACCGTGGTGGCGCCCAGGTTGCTGGCCAGCCAACTGTATCCGGCGCCGCAGCAGCCTCTCTACTTCGACCATCGCATCCACGTCGAGCTCGCCGCCATCGACTGCACCTTCTGCCACCGCACCGCCACGCAGGGGATCACCGCCGGCTACCCGGACCTTCAGCAGTGCATGTTCTGCCACGTGGTGGTCGGCAAGGGCCAGCCAGAGATCGAGAAGGTCCGCCAGGCGTGGGTCGAACAGCAGCCGATCAACTGGACGCGCATCCATCGCGTGCCGGACCACGTCCACTTCGTCCACGAGGCTCACCTTCGAGCCGAGCTCACCTGCGCCACCTGCCACGGCGAGGTGGGCCAGATGGGCCAGGTGACCAGGGTGCGCCCGCTGAACATGAACGATTGCGTGTCCTGCCACCGCCAGTTGAACGCGCTCACCGAGTGCGCCACATGCCACTACTGAACTCCGGCCTGACTCGCCGCCAGTTCCTCCAGGCGCTGGGCGCCTCGGGGGTGGGCGCGGTCGCGTTCACCGGGTGCCAGCCGCTCCCGCGCGAGCTGCAGGCCCAGAGCCGCGTCCGCCTGGCCGAGGACACCCTGGCGGCGTACGAGAACTGGTACGCCACCGCCTGCCGCCAGTGCGAGGCCGGCTGCGGCCTGGTCGTGCGCGTCATCGAGGGGCGGGCGAAGAAGGTGGAGGGCAACCCGGACCATCCGCTCAACCGGGGCAAGCTGTGCGCGCGCGGGCAGGCCGTCGTCCAGGAGCAGTACCACCCCGACCGCGTGCAGGGGCCGCTGCGCCGGGCTGGCGACCGCGGCGCTGGCGCGTTCACCCCGATCTCCTGGGACCAGGCGCTGGACGAGCTGGTCGGCCGCCTGCGCGAGCTGCAGGGGCGGAGCGAGGCGGTGGCCCTGCTCACTCGGCCGCTGCGCGCCCATTCGGCGATGCTGGTCGAGCGCTTCACCCGCGCCGCCGGCGCCCGGTGGCTCACGCTCGATCCGCTCGGGGCCGAGAGCCCGCTGCGCTCGGCCGCCAGGCGTATCCTCGGCCAGGAGGTGCTGCCCCAGTTCGACCTGCAGCGCGCCCGCTACGTCCTCTCCTTCGGCGCCGACGTCCTGGGCGCCTGGCTGTCGCCGGTCCACTATGGAGTCCAGTATGGCATCTTCCGCCAGGGCGACTACCGGGCCGGCACGTTCCAGCCCCGTCGGGACCGCCCGCGCGGCTACCTGGTCCAGGTGGAGCCGCGCTTCTCCGCGACCGCGGCCAGCGCCGATGCGTGGCTGCCCATCCGCCCCGGCAGCGAGGGCCGGCTGGCTCTCAGCCTGGCCCAGGTGATCCTGGCCGAGGGCCTGGCGGATCCTGAGGGCGGGCGCGCGTTCGGCGATCCGCGCGCCCTCGATCCCTACCAGCCAGAGCGCGTGGCCCAGGCGAGCGGCGTCTCGGCCGAGCGCATCCGCCAGCTCGCCCGCGACTTCGCCACCCGCCGCCCCAGCCTGGCCCTGGGCGGCGGGCCGGCTGGCGCCCAGACCAATGGGGCCGACAACCTGGCCGCGGTGCTGGCGCTCAATTACCTGGTCGGGGGCGTGGGCCGCGAGGGCGGGGTGCGCTTCAACCCGCCCCCGCCGATCCAGAACCTGCCGGGCGCCGTCCAGGCCAGCCGCCTGGCCGACTGGCAGGCGCTGGCCGAGGGCCTGCGGGCCGGGCAGGTGCAGGCCGTCCTGGTCCGGCGCGCCAACCCGGTCTACGGCCTGCCAGCCGCGCTCGGGTTCCGCGACGCGCTGCTCCAGGCGCCGTTCATCGCCAGCTTCTCCAGCTTCCTGGATGAGACCACCGCCCTGGCCGACCTGGTTCTGCCCGCCCACCTGCCACTGGAGGACTGGGGCGACGACGTGCCAGACCCGGGCCCCGGCTTCGCAGCGCTCACGCTGCAGCAGCCGGTCGTGCGCCCGTTCTACGACACGCGCAGCTTCTGGGACACGCTGCTGGCCGTGGCCGAGGCGCTGGGCGGGCAGGTGCGGCGGGAGGTGCCCTGGCGCACCTTCAAAGACCTGCTGCGCGAGGGCGCGCAGGCGCTCCAGGGCCAGCCCGGCGGCAACATCCAGGAGGCCGACCCCGAGCGTTTCTGGGTGCAGTTGCTGCAGCAAGGTGGGTGGTGGGACGAGGCGGCAGCGCCCCCGGCCGGGGGGCCAGCAACGCTGCCCGCCCAGAGCCTCCAGCAGCTCGCGGCCAGCCTACGGCCAGCAGAGTTCGCCGGCGCCGAGCAGGAGTTTCCCTTTCACCTGGTCGTCTTTCCCCACACGACGCTCGGGGCCGGCGAGACGGCCCACCTGGCATGGCTCCAGGCTGCCCCTGATCCAGTTACCAGCGTCGCCTGGCAGACGTGGGTGGAGCTCAGCTCGAGCGAGGCGGCCCAACGGGGGCTCCACGAGGGTGACATCGTGGCGCTCGAGTCACTCCACGGGCGGGTGGAGGTGCCGGTGTACATCCACCCCGCGGCCCCGCCGGGGGTGCTGGCCATGCCCATGGGCCAGGGCCACGCCGGGTACGGCCGCTGGGCCGAGGGCCGGGGCGCCAACCCGATGGCGCTCCTGGCGCCCCTGGCCGACGAGGCAACCGGCGCCCTGGCCTACGCCGCCACCCGGGTCCGCCTGACCCCGACCGGCCGCCACCTGACCCTGCCCAAGTTCGAAGGCAACGTCCCAGCGTTCCAGGTGCCGGAGGCCGAAGTGCTCAAGACGTGATTTTGGATTTTGGATTGAGGACGCTGGATGCCGGCCGTCCTCAATCCAAAATCCAAAATCCAAAATCCAAAATCGGTCCTGGGGTGAGAGAGTGCAACAGTCCCAAGCCGAAAACCCAATCCAAAATCCAAAATCCAAAATCCAAAATCCGCACTACAACTGGGGCATGGTGGTCGATCTCGATCGCTGCACGGGCTGCCAGGCGTGCGTGGTGGCTTGCCAGGCGGAGAACAACGTGGCGCTCAGCGAGGAGCGGCGCTTCCTCGAGCACCGCGCCAAGGAATGGATCCGGATCGAGCGCTACTGGGAGGGGGAGTACCCGGAGGTCAAGGCGCGCTTCCTGCCGGTGCTGTGCCAGCACTGCCAGAACG
>JACQUR010000308.1 GCA_016210245.1 Chloroflexota bacterium | reverse complement strand
GGACCAAGGACGGGCTCATCCTCCAGCGGGACTTCGGCGGCCACCGCTACGCGCGGCTCGCCCATGTCGGCGACCGCACGGGGCTCGAAATGATCCGGACTCTCCAGCAGCACGCGGTCCATAAGGGCATCGACGTGTACATGGAGTGCAATATCCAGCGCCTGCTGAAGGACGGGCAACGCGTCAGCGGCGCGCTGGCCTACTGGCTGGAGAGCGGCAAGTTCGTGCTCTTCAAGACCAGGGCGGTGGTGCTGGCCACGGGCGGCATCGGCAAGTGCTGGAAGATCACCTCCAACTCGTGGGAGTACACCGGCGACGGCATCGCCCTGGCGCTGCAGACGGGCGCCGACCTGATCGACATGGAGATGATGCAGTTCCATCCCACGGGCATGGTCTGGCCGCCCAGCGTGCGTGGCTTGCTGGTGACCGAGGGCGTGCGCGGGGATGGCGGCACCCTCAAGAACTCCGAGGGCAAGCGCTTCATGTTCAACTACATCCCGGAGTTCTTCAAGGCCGAGACCGCGGAAACCGAGGAGGAGGCGGACGCCTGGTACACCGACAAGAGCAAGCGCCGCACGCCCGACCTGCTCCCGCGTGACGAGGTGGCGCGGGCGATCAACGCCGAGGTGAAGGCGGGGCGAGGCAGTCCGCACGGGGGCGTCTTCCTGGACATCGCCTCGCGGCGCGACGCGGAGTACATCCAGCGGCGCCTGCCGTCCATGTACCACCAGTTCATGGAGCTGGCAGGGGTAGACATCACCAAGGAGCCCATGGAGGTGGGTCCCACCTGCCACTACCTGATGGGTGGGGTGCGGGTCGACGCGGACAAGGCAGCCTCGACGGTGCCCGGCATCTTCGCGGCTGGCGAGGTCGCGGCCGGGCTGCACGGGGGCAACCGCCTGGGCGGCAACTCGCTCTCGGACCTGGTCGTCTTCGGACGGCGGGCGGGCCTCTATGCCGCCGAGTACGCCAGGTCCCTCCGCGGCGCCCCGACGGTGGACGCCGGGCAGGTGGAGGCGGCGGCCCGCGAGATGGTGGCGCCGTTCGAGGGCACCGGCGGCGAGAACCCCTATGCCATCCACGCCGACCTCCAGGAGTGCATGCAGAACCTGGTGGGCATCATCCGCACGGAGTCCGAGCTCCAGCAGGCCATCGAGCAGATCGCCGCGCTCAAGCGGCGGCTGGCGCAGGTGAGCGTGGAGGGCAACCGCCAGTACAACCCGGGCTGGCACCTGGCGCTGGACCTGCGCAACATGCTGCTCGTGTCCGAGGTCGTCACCCGCGCGGCGATCGAGCGCAAGGAGAGCCGCGGCGGCCATACCCGGGACGACTATCCCAACCCGGACCCGAAGTTCGCCAGGGTGAACGTGGTGGTTCGGCAGAAGCAGGGAGAGCTGGCCGTCTCCCAGGAACCCCTGCCCGAGATGCCCGCGGAACTCAAGCAGCTCTTTGAGGAGAAGAAGTAATGCCCTCCATTGACTTCACGATGCGGGTCTGGCGCGGTGACGCCACGGGCGGCGCCCACAAGGAGTATCGCGTCCCGGTCGACGAAGGAATGGTGTTGCTGGACGTCGTCCATCGCTTGCAGGCCAACCAGGTACACGACCTGGCCGTGCGCTGGAACTGCAAGGCTGGCAAGTGCGGCTCGTGCAGCGCCGAGGTCAACGGTAGGCCACGGCTCATGTGCATGACTCGCATGGACGTCTTCCAGCCGGGCGAGACCATCACTATCTCGCCGATGCGGACCTTCCCGGTGATCAAGGACCTGGTCACGGACGTCTCCTACAACTACGAGAAGGCCAAGCAAGTCCCTGCCTTCAAACCCGGGCCTGCCGACCCGGATGGCAAGCGCCGTATGTTCCAGGAGGACATCGATCGCGGCCAGGAGTTCCACAAGTGCATCGAGTGCTTCCTGTGCCAGAATGTCTGCCACGTGATCCGCGACCACGAGGACAACAAGGGGGGCTTCGCAGGCCCGCGCCTGTTCGTGCAGCTCGCAGATCTCGAGATGCACCCCCTGGACACCGACGACCGCCTGGAGTTGATCAAGGATAAGGCTGGCATCGGGTTTTGCAACATCACCAAGTGCTGCACCGAGGTCTGCCCCGAGCACATCCACATCACGGACAACGCCATCATCCCCCTCAAGGAGCGGGTGGTGACCGAGTACTACGACCCGATCACGTGGGCCTGGCGCAAGCTCACGGGCCGGAAGTGAGTGCTGAGTGCTGAGTGCTGAGTCCTGAGTGAGGCTCCGGGACCTCTACTCAGGACTCAGGACTCAGCACTCAGCACTCAGCACTCAGGACTCAGCACTCAGCACTGGGGAGAGCCATGGCAACGACTGTCGACCTCCAGGTGCGCCCGATTGGCGTCGTCCATTCGTCCGTCGCTGACCTGCACCGGATGCCGATGAACGGTGTCCCCGCCCAGGTGGAGGTGTACCCCGAGTTCGAGCCGGCGCTGCTCGACCTCGAGTCCAACTCGCACCTGATCGTGCTGGGCTGGTTCCACCTGGCCGAGCGCGAGCGGCTCCAGGTGGGCGGCAAGACGCCCACGCCCGAGCACCCGCTGCGGGGCGTCTTCGGCCTGCGCTGCTCGGACCGCCCCAATCCGATCGGCCTCAACATCGCGCGCCTGCTGCGGGTGGAGGGGCGCCTGGTGTTCCTGGACCGGCTCGACATGGTCGACGGCACGCAGGTGGTCGACCTCAAGCGCTACTCGCCGGGCTGGGACTGCGTGTTCAGCGCGCGCACCAGCCGCGAGCTGCGGCCGCTGGCGGGGCCGCGCGAGGTGCTGAAGGCCGACCTGCTGCTGGAGGCCGAGCACTTCCACGGCGAGGCGTGTGCGGCCGCCGAGCGGGCGGCGGCGATGGTGCTCCTGGTGGCCGAGCGCTGGCGGGTGAGCCCCAAGGACCCGGGGTTCCGGGTGGAGGTGGGCCGCGACGACTGCCTGGCCGACTGCCTGCAAGCGGTGTGCGCGGCTACCCTGGGCAGCGGGCGGCTGCGGGTGTGCGACGCCACCACCTGTCGCTTCGTCTTCGGCGATCGCCAGGCGCTGTTCGCCGAGAGTGGCGAACTTCTCTCGGAGGCGAGCGGCGACGAGTAGCGCCTGCTCCGGCCGCCACCTCAGTCTCGGCGGGCTGGTGCGCAGCCTGCCCTACACGCTGCTCGGCTGCCTGCTGGGCCTCGGCTCGCTGGGCCGGCCCAGGCTGGCCCATGGACTGCTGCTGTTCCAGAGCCGCCGTGGCTTCGCCTGGCTGTTCCTGGCTCGGCGCGGCTTCGTGGCGGTGACCTTCGGCCGGGTGGTCATCACCACCGACCCGGCCCTGCCCCTGCCGACCCTGATGCACGAGCAGCACCACGCCTGCCAGTACGAGCGCCTGGGCCTGCTCTTCCTCCCGGTCTACCTCTACTGGCACCTCCGCGCCGGCTACGCGGCCAACCCGCTGGAGCAAGCCGCGGCCCGCTGCGCCGAGCAGTGGGCGGCAGAGCACGCTGCGGGCAGCGGACAGGAGTAGCCAGGCCGGCCCTGGGTAGGCAGGGCGGCGGGTGTGTTGACTCGTGCAGGGAGCTGCTGCATAGTATGTGGCAGAACCTGCTTCGGCCATCATGGAGGAACACAGTGCAGCGCGAGAGCGTCCCAGTAGAGGAAGCGCTAAAGGATGAAGTGCGGACGCACCCGGAGCGCTTCGGCCTGCCGGCTGAGCTATCAATGGCGCAGCGGTTTGCGCGGTTGCTCCAACTTGGTGCGAAGATGGCCCGCCAGCGCCAGCAGGACGAAGCGCGGTATCAGGCCTATGCTGAGTGGGCCGATGACGAAGAGCGGCTCGAAGCGGTTCGGATGGCCCAGGCGGTGGCATTCCGCTCAGGCCGGCTGTAAGCTGGCGTGAGTCCGGCTGTCTGATATGCCGCAAAGGTTGCAGCAATACCTGCACAGGAGGTGAAGAGATGGCACAGCGCGTGACCATTCCTGTGGATCCAGCCTTGAGGGAGCGCGTGAGGGAGCATCCGGAGGACTTCGGGTTTCCGCCCGACACGTCGGAAGCCCGCATCTACGCCCGGTTGGTCGAGGTCGGTGCCCGGGCCGTGCTGGAGGAGCGGCGGCGAGCCGAACGCATCAAGCTGTACGACGAATGGGCAGACGATCCGGAGCGACACCAGGCGGTCCGAGAAGCGATGCAGATGGCCATTGAAGACGGCCTGCTCTAGAACACAGTGTCCATCAACCGCGGCACCGCGTACGTCCTGCACGGGGCGTCTCCCCCGACGGTCGCAGTCCTCGCCATGACCAGCGATGATTGGAACGAGCGCATGCTCGAGGTCGGCGTCGTCCCCCTCCATGCGTCGACAGGCAAGGTGACAGCGCTCGCCCCCCTGGTGTGCGACGCTCCGCCTCTGCAGGCGTTGCCGGGCCGGCTGGTCTCGGTAGCGAAGGAGGCACTGGGCGGTGCGCGGCTGGTCCTGGACGAGCGGCAGATGGCCCGGGTGGAAGACGCGCTCTGCGAGGTGCTCGCTCTCCGAGGCCTGTGCCGAGAGCCTCCCGCGCGGCCTCGATCGCCATCTGGCCCTGTCAGCTATCCGCGTTGGGGCGAGGTCTACTACGTCGCGGGTCAGAACATCGGCGGTGAACGCAAGCGGTATGTCGTGGTATCCAATGACTTCTGGAACAGCGCGTCCGAGAGTGTCATCGCTGTGCGGACCACCACCGCGGCGCGGCGATGGGGTCTGGAGTTTCCTGCGATCCAGCGCGGCGCGGCAAGAGCATGCTGCGGCGATGCCGCGTCCCTCGTGACCAGACACTTCAACCTCCGGCAGCGTCCTCAGCCCGAGTGGCTGACCACGGAGGATATGGCGGCGATCGCCCGGGGGCTCGTGGAAACGCACCAACTGCACGCTGCCCTTAGCCGCAAACCCGGGTGAGTGGACTTCAACTGCCCGGCCCCAGCAGACGCCCGAGGGTTGCGTAGAACCGGTCTCTGGCGTGCCGTTCGATCCAGGGCTCGTGCCCGCACCGATCGAGCAAGACGAACGTGAAGTCGCTCAGGGTGAGGGACAGGGGAGCCAGGACCCCTTCGGCCGGATGGGGGTCGTAGTCCCCGTGGATCGCCACGACCGGACAGCGGATCTGTTTCCCGAGCTCCAGCAGCTTCCCGCTCCTTCGTAGCTCCCGGGCATCCTGCCACACGCGTTGGTAGACATCGTACTGGCACTTCAGTGGCACCGGGTCGAGGGCCAGGGGGTCGTACGAGTCGGCCCTGGCAAGCAGCTTGCCCAGTTGGGCCAGGGCGCTGTCCCTGTCCCCGCCGGCCGGATCTTCCAGGATTTGCTGCAGCGCCTGGACTTCCAGCCGCTCGGCACCGCTGAGGCGAGCCAGCCGCGTGGCCATGATGGCCTCGGCATACCTCTCCTCGAAAGGGCCGCTTCCGACGAGTACGAGCTGGTTCAGCAACGAAGGCTGCCTGGCCGCGAGGATGAAGCCGAGCCACGCGCCCCACGACCAGCCGATCACCGTGGCCGGAAGGGTGGCGTGCCGCTCCAGGACAGCCGTCAGCTCCGCCACCTGTCCTTCAAGGGATGCCGCCGTTTGCAGGGGTTCCAGGACGCCCGCGGCAGAGGCGAGCTCTCGCGCCACCGGCGCCATGCCGCCCGGGGCGCCTGGTCCACCGTGGAGCACCGCCACCCCGAACGGCGGCCTGCCATAGGTTCTCAGCCGCTCCACGCTGGTCTCCCCCTCGACGCCGAACATCTCCCATCGGTCACATCCCTGTGGCCAGCCTGGCCATGATCAGGACGATCGCTACCTGCATCACCCCCTGCATGCCCACCACCCGCACGTAGCGGCGCATCCAGCGCTGGATCCTGGCCCCGTCGGGCTGGGGCTTCTGGACCTCGAAGTACACCCGCAGGTTGGTGGGCAGGAGGATGCCAAAGCCCTGGACGGTCAGGATCGCCACGATCGCGTAGGCGGCCAGGAGCCACCACTGCTGGGGAAACGGCACCCGCAGGAAGCCGAACTGGTCAGCCATGTAGTACCCGGAGGTGGTGGTGACGATCGCCATGGTCGGCATGTAGAAGAGCATGCGGGGCATCAAGCGGGTGATGATCGCCCGCCGGGCGGGCAGGTCGACCTGGCGCAGGATCGGGCCGAGGATGAAGCCCATGAAAATGTCGGTGCCGGTCCACAGCAGACCGGTGAAGACGTGGACGAAGTTGAGGAACCAGTAGTCGCGGCTCTGGATGGCCGCGACCATGATGCCCAGCGCTACCAGCACCCACCACTCGTTGCGGATCCTGATCCCAGGGGCTGGCTGCTCCGCTGCCTGCCTCGATGCCCTGGTGGTGTCGGCCATGCGCGCCCTCCAGCGATCAGCGGTCGGCTTCCAGCCGCCAGGTAAGCCGTCGCGATGGTAGCCGCCGAGCGCTCAGGGCGCAAGGTTGAGCTCAGCCGCGTCCGGACCTCCTATGCTGAGTCGACATCGACAGTCCACAGTTCACAGCCCGCCAGTGCCCTGTCGACTGTGAACTGTCGACTGTGAACCTGGTTTAGCCGAGGATGGCCTCGACCGCCAGGTCGACCTGGGGCAGCGCCTGCACGCTCACCCGCTCGCCACGACGGGCGAGCTGCACGCTCCGGTAGCCGGTGGCGGAAGGCTCCCGATGGACCTCGACCAGGTCCCGCTCCAGGTCGATCAGCCAGACCTCGGGGATACCCGCACGGGCAAAGAGCGGGACTTTCACCAACCGGTCGTAGCCCGCCGAGGAGTCGGCTACCTCGACCAGCAGCAGCACGTCCTTCGGCTCCGGGTGGGCCGCAGCGTAGAAATCGGTCCGGGGACGGGCGAGGACCAGGTCGGGCTGCGGCTCCGAGCGTCCGCTCAGGTGGATCGGATCCTGGACGCGCACGATCGCGGCACCGCCAGCGTGGCTGCTAAACAAATGATTCAGGCGATCGACACAGGCCGCGTGGCGACTGCCAATCGGGGGCAGCTCGATGATCTCCCCTTCGATGAGCTCGACGCGCTCGTCTTCTCCCAGGATGCCCGCGCGCGCCATCTGGTAGTACTCCTCGACGCTGAACCGCCGGGTCACCGGCTCTCGCGCCATGATCCGCCTCCTGAACTGAAGCCAGGATGGGCTCTCCAAACCGTGGCGAAGGTGTCCTCGGGAGAGGATCGTGTACCACGGAGCCACGGAGTCTTCTTAAGAAAAAGCTCCGTGTCTCCGTGGTACACGTCCCCTCACCAGCGAAACCAGGAGGGTTTCACTCTGGCTTTGGTTTAGGATCATTATACGGAGCGGGGACTCGCGCAGGCGCGGGCAGGCAGCAAGGGACCTACCGCCGGCCCTGGCCTGCCGCTCAGCTTACGGCAACCGGCCGCCTGGGGAGCGGACAGTAGAAGCCGTTGGCCTCGACTCGGAAGACGCGGTTGAAGCGGCTGCGGAAATTCTCCAGCGCCGCGATGGCCGCGAGTTCCACCAGCTCCGCCTCGGAGTACTGCACCCGCAGGCGCGCGAACAACTCATCGGATACCTCGACCGGCACCTGGAGGGTCGCCTCGGCCAGCTCGAAGGCCAGCTTCTCGGCTGGGGTGAAGAGCGGACTGGTGCGGAACTCTGGCAGCGCCTCGATCTCCTCGTCGGTCGCGCCGGCCTTGCTGCCTCCGGCAGCGTTCATGTCCGCTCAATAGGGACAGCCGACGCGGCTCGCCACGTACACGTTCACCAGGCAGCGCAGTCGGGCTGGGATCAGCCCCGACCTCTGAATGCCCTCGCCCAGGGCCTTGACGCCCTGGAGAATGGTCGGCCGATAGGCGTAGATGCCGGTCGAGTTCAACACCTGTCCGTAGGTCGCCACGTTGGCGTCGTAAACCGAGTGGGTCGCCTCCGCGGCCTCATCCCTGGCCAGCGCGTGCATGCGTGCCATGCGCGTTCTCCTTCCATGCAGGTTGAGCGTGCGGTTCGATGTTCGGCATCGAGGGTCGGAGCTCAGGCGGAAAACCAGTGGCGCGAGGAGACGAGTATACATGGAAACGGTTCCAGGTGGCAAGCCCTGCGGTTCGGCGTTCGACCGGCGTGGGCAGGACCGCCCGCTCCGTCTGCTGAAACCCACGTTGGAATCAGGTACCATGTGCAGGGAGGAGCAATGGCGACGATTCGAGACGTGGCCCGGGAGGCAGCGGTCGGGGTGGGAACCGTTTCGCGGGTGTTGAGCGGAAGCCCACAGGTTGCGCCCGAAACCCGGGCGCGCGTCCAGGCGACGATAGAGCGGCTGGGGTATCGGCCCAGCCCGCTCGGCCGCGCGCTCGCCCGGGGGCGCAGCCAGACGCTCGAGGTCATCGTGCCCCTCTTCACGCGCTACTTCTACGTGGAGGTGTTGCGCGGCATCGAGGTGGCGCTGGCGGACACCGATTACGCGCTGGTGATCCGGACCATCGAGCGGCCGGCCGATCGCGACCGCGCCTTCGCCGATCCCGGGTCGCGGGGCCGCGCCGAGGGCGTGCTGATCGTCTCGCTCACGCCAACGGCGGAGCTGCTGGCCCGCCTGGCCGCGACGGCGCTCCCCGCGGTGCTGGTCAACAACGTCCACCCGGCGCTGCCGAGTGTCGCGCTGGACCACGAGGCCGCAGCCGCCCTGGCGGTGCAACACCTCGTGCGCCTGGGCCATCGACGCATCGCCCTGGTCGACCATCTCGAGGATCCGTTCGCGCCGAGTTCGCCTAGCGGGCGCCGGTGCGGCTACCGAGCCACGCTGGCCAGGGCCGGGCTGGAGCTGCGCCCTGAGTACGAGCGCGTGACCGACTTCAGCCCGGAGGCGGGCATGGCCGCGCTCGACGCGCTGCTGGCGCTCCCGCAGCCCCCCACGGCCGTGTTCGCCGGCAGCGACACCCAGGCCGTCGGCGTGCTGGAGGCCGCCAGGCGACGAGGCGTGGCCGTGCCGGACGACCTGGCGCTGGTCGGCTACAACGACATCGAGATGGCCGGGTACCTGGGCCTCACCACGATCCGGGTGCCGATGCGCGAGCTGGGCCGGTTGGGCGTGCAACAACTCCTCCTCGCGTTCGAGACGCCTGAAAGGGCTGCCGGCCAGATCCGCCTGGAGCCGGAACTGATCGTCCGCCACACCTGCGGCGCCGTGCAAGCGGCCGCGCGCTGACGGAGTACGGGCGCTCTTGCTGCTGGCACGGGCTGCCGCCCTGAAGGGCGGGCCTCACGCCCAGGTCCGCCCTTCAGGGCGGCAACTTCCCCCTTCAGGACGAAGACCCGCCTACCAGGGTGTGACCAGTTTCAGTGCCGGCGGTCGCTGAGCTGTAG
>JACQUR010000303.1 GCA_016210245.1 Chloroflexota bacterium | reverse complement strand
TGGCGCGAAGGAAACTAGCCGCCACCAACCGGCGCTCCTCCAATTGGTCGCGGGTGAGTCGAGTCGGCTGCCACCCCATCGTTCAACCTCGCTGCGATCACACTCACCATAATGTTACTCAATCTCCACGTAGCACATTAATGGCGAAACCGGCTGAGTCGTTGCGGCTCGTCCGGTTTCTCTTGTACCGGGACCAGACCGCCAATCCGTTGCCGAACCGCGATTCCCGCGGAGGTGACTGCGATGCGGCTCCAGGCGTCTCTCCCCGTGCGGACCGTCCTCGCGACTCTCGCGGCCCTGCTGGCGTTGCTGGCCGATGCCTCCGCCGCTGCGGCCCAGCCTATCACTCTGACGCCGACTGCGGCGCTCACGGCTGCGCCGACGCTGACCGCTACCCCGGTGCCGGGCGTCGCTCCGTGGCCGATCGGAACTGCGACACCGACTCCAGTGGCAGCAGGAACGGCGAAAGCCACCCACACGGTCAGTGTGACCTTGCCCCGCTCTGCGTCGACGTCCGTCGACCTCGTGGCGGTGGCCTGGGGCGACAACAGCCGAGGCCAACTGGGCGACGGGACGACGACCGATCACCTCACCCCGGCCCAGGTAAGCAATCTGAGCGGCGTCACCGCCGTCGCGGCCGGCTACAATTATAGCCTGGCTCTCAAGGGCGACGGCACGGTGTGGGCCTGGGGCCGCAACGAGGAGGGGGTACTGGGCGATGGGACCACCATAGACCGTTTCACCCCGGTGCAGGTGAGCGGACTGAACGGGGTGTCCGCCATCGCGGCGGGCATCGATCATAGCCTTGCGCTTCGGAAGGCCGACGGCACGGTCTGGGGTTGGGGACGGAACGACGCCGGCCAACTGGGCGATGGGACGACAACGAATCGCCTCACCCCGGTGCAGGTGAGCGGACTGAACGGGGTGTCCGCCGTCGGGGCGGGCTTCGATCATAGCCTTGCGCTTCTGAAGGCCGACGGCACGGTGTGGGCCTGGGGCAACAACTGGGGCGGCCAACTGGGCGACGGGACCACCGCAAACCGCTTTACCCCGGTGCAGGTGAACGGGCTACGCGGGGTGTCCGCTGTCGGGGGCGGACGAGGCCACAGCCTGGCACGCCTGCCAGCCTCCGCGCCGTTCCCTACATTCACCCCCACCCCCACCTTCACACCCACCCCCAGCGCGACGCTTCTACCTACGCCGGCGGTGCCATCGAACGACAACTTCGCCTCGGCAGAGCCGCTGAGCGCGCCTGGCTCGGCCAGCGGTAACTCGCTTCGGGCCACCACGGAACCCGGCGAGCCCGGTCCAACCTGCGCGTCCATTGGCAGGACAGCATGGTACCGCCTGGTTCCTGGGGCAACGGGGACGCTCTACGCGGCCACCGTCGGCAGCAGCTTCGATACCGTCCTGGCCCTGTACGGCGGCTCGTCACTGGCCAGCCTCAGCCAGCTTGCCTGCAACGACGACGAAGGCTCAGGCACCCTGGTTTCGCGCCTCAGCGCGAGCGTGAGCGCTGGGCAGACCTACTACCTGCAACTCGGTGGGTACAACGGCGCGGGCGGGAGCTTCGGGCTGCAAGTCTCGCTGGAGGCTGCGCCAACGCCCACGGCCACTGCGACCATGACCCCGACCGCCACACCGAGTCCGACGGCAACCCCCACTCCGACGCCCACGGCGACAGGGATGCCGACCAGCACGACGACTCCCACTCCCACGGCTACGCCTCGCCCGAGCCTGAGCGCGAGCCCCGCGACGGTCGTTCCCGGAGGCTCGGTGACGGTGAGCTGGAACGACATCAGCAGCCCGGCCGCCGCCGATTGGATTGGCCTGTACCGGAGCGGGAGTCCGGATCTGGCCGCTGAAAGCTGGCTCTACGTCAGTTGCACGCAGACCCCGGCCGAGGGACGGGCTGCTGGCTCGTGTGCCTCCCCTATCTCCGCCTCGGCCGCTCTGGGCAGCTACGAGTTCCGCCTCTTCAGCGACAACAGCCTGATGCGGCTCGCCACATCCAATCCCATCTCCGTCGTGGCTCCCACCGCGACCGCTACGCCGACCCCCACGGCCACGCCAACCATCCCTCCGACAGCCACACCTTCCGGGCCAGCCACGAACCTGAGCATCCAGCCCCCGACGGCGTTCGTCGCCCCGAGCGCGACTGTCACCGTCGCCTTGCAGGTCAGTCTGTCGGGCGGTACCAGCCTGGGCGCCTGGACTGTGGAGGTAACCTACGATCCGTCGGTCCTGGCGGCCAGCGCGTGCAGTAGCGCGGTCTCCACCTGCAATGCCGCGTTCTCAGCCAACACGGTCCGGGTGACCGGGGCCGCCGCTCCGGCGCTCACCGACACCCAGAGTCTGGCTAGCCTGACCTTCCAGTCCGTCGGCGCGGCGGGCAGCTCCAGCCCGCTCACGGTGACCGTCCTCGACTTCGCCGACGGGTCGGCAAACCCGCTGCCAGTCGCGGCCACCCACGGCACTATTACGGTGGCACCGCCGCCCACCGTGGCGAGTGTGAGCCCGAACAGCGGGCCGGGCCACGGCGGCACCCTGGTGACCATCGGGGGCGACCACTTCCAGACCGGCGCGGGCGCCACGTTCGGCGGCCGGGCGGCGACCGAGGTTGCCGTTGGCAGCGCCACCAGCCTTACCGCTCGTACGCCCTCCTACGGTCGAGCAGCGGGCGACGTGAACGGCAATGGCAGCGTCACTGCGATAGACGCCCTGTGCATCCTGCGCCTGGTGGCCGCGCTGCCCGAGGTGGCGAACTGCCTGGCCTCGGCCTTGAGCAGCGTGGTGGACGTGGTCGTGGCCAACCCGGACGGCCAGAGCGGCACGCTGGCCGGCGGCTTCACCTATCAGCACGCGGATGTGAACGGGAACGGCAGCGTCACCGCGCTGGATGCGCTGTGTGTCCTGCGCCGGGTGGCAGCCCTGCCCGCCACGAGCGCCTGCCCAGCGCCACCAGCGACCCCAACGCCGACGCCAACGCCGTCCGCCAGCCCGACCGGCACCGCGACCGCGCTCCCGACGCCGACTGCTACGCCGACACCTACCAACTCGCCAGCCGCGACTTCACCCGCCACGCCAACTGCCGCCAGTACGCCCACCACCACGGCAACGACTGCAACGACGCCCACCGCTCCTGGGACTGCCACGCCCACAGAGACACCGAGCCCAACGGGCACGGCGACTCCGACCGAAATGCCAACGAGCACGCCGACGGCCACGCCTATCCCGACGTTGCTGGGCTCCCCGGGCTAATAGCCTCCTATGCTGCCGACTGCTGCCGACCGGATCAGCGGGTCATCCTGCGGGTTGCGAACCGGAGTACGCTGGCCCAGTTCGCAGTCAACGGCGGCGGCGGTGAACAGGAGGTCACCGGCGCCACGGTGCTCGACCCGAGTCGTTTCTATACCATCGCCGCCTCCAGAAACGGATCCTCCGTTCAACTGCGACTGAACGGCGTGACCGATGCAAGCCAATCGGTCTCGGTACTCCCCGCACAGGGAGCGACGCAGACCGCTATGGGCGTGGTGCGGCGGACCGACCTCCAGGATTTCCTCAACGCCGACGCGGCGGAACTGCTCATCTACAGCCGCGCTCTCTCCCAGGACGAGCAGGTGCAGGTAGAGGCATACCTTCGCGGGAAGTACGGGCACTATTAGCCGGGCTTACCCTGGCACGATCCCCTCCAGCGTCGGCAGGGCCGTCAGGAAGCCCTCCCGCGCGCCCTGGGGGAAGACCTTGGTGGGGTTCAGCAGGCCCTTCGGGTCCAGCGCCTGCTTGAGGCGCTGCATCAGCTCCAGGCCGAGGGGGCCCAGGGCCTCGGCCAGGAACTCGCGCTTGAGGGTGCCGATGCCGTGCTCGCCCGAGAGCGAGCCGCCCAGC
>JACQUR010000291.1 GCA_016210245.1 Chloroflexota bacterium | reverse complement strand
GCTCGCCAACTCACGCTGGCGGGGGGCGGCTACGGTGGGGAGTTCTCCTGGCCGCCACCGGGGAGTTTTCGTGGCCGCCGGTGCGGACTTTTCTGGCCGCCGGTGGGGAGTTTCTCATGTCCGCCGACACTGGTGAGCGGCATCCTCGAAGCGGTGGGGGGACGTCCGACGAAGAAGGAATGTCAGACCGCCATCAAGCTCTTGACAGACTACGAGCGTCTCGCTCAGAAGTACGGTATCAAACTGTCACCCGACCGTATTCGAGAATTGAACCGAAAGCGGGATGATGGAACCATCACGGTCTACGATCTACCGGCCGGTCTGCGGCGACTCTTCCCAGGCCGATTTGCTGGCAAGACGCTTGCAGAGATTCTCCAGGAGTGTGCGGGTAGATGAGATGGACCGCAGCGCTCCCCGGACAGTTCCGTGGCCCGTCGAACTGGCAGGGCGGATGTGGCTGAGTTCTGCGCGGTGCCAGTAGACACGACGAGGGGCACGAGCGCGAAAGGAGGCACTGAGTCTGGGTGCTATGAGTACGTATTCACATTCACAACTCGCCAGGCTGCCCATGGCCGACTTGGTCAAGCGATTTCGCGAGCCGCCGCCGGGTGACCCAGAGTACTCGACTGTCCACTACGAGGAGGTTGCCTTGACCATCCGGTCGAGAGGGCAGGAGGGCATCGACTTCTTGCTCGGGGAACTACCCGGCGCCGACGCTGCCCGGACGCGCGCCGCGCTTCTGGCACTCACGTATCCCCCCGCTGTTGGACAGCCTCGTGTTCGTCAGACGCTGCTGGCATACCTGCAAGACGAGCGCCCCTTAGTGGTTGCCGAGGCGATAGATGGCTTGGCGGAACTGGGAGCTGAGGAGGCTTTGGGTCAGGTCCGCGCCTTGCGCGATCACCCCTCACCGTATGTTCGTGGTAGCGTCCTGCGCTTCCTGCGGCGTATTTCTCCTGAAACAGCACTGCCGGAGCTTCTCGCGAGGCTAGGGGATCCCGACTTCATCGTGCGCGAGAATGCCATCGACGAACTAGAGGAGTTGGACGCAGTCGAAGCCCTGCCATCCATCCGAAAGCTTCTGTCCGACCCACATCCTGACGTCCGCCGGGCGGCGCAGACGGCAGTCGCAGCGCTGGAGTCCGCGCAGCACGAAGACGAGGGGAACTCCACGCGAGGGCCGCGTTAGTATCTCAGCGACCGTAGGTCATCGATCTAGGGCAAGGAGCGAGCCACAGCTTGGCAAACAGGGGCACGGGCTGACCGCCTGAGCGCGTACGGGGCACCGCCAGTAGGACGGGTGATCTGGTGCTGAACAAGAACGGGGAGCTTGGCTGTGGCCGGGGTCCACAGTGGGACAGATGTACGGGAGCTGTGCCTCCTGCGGTCGTGGTGCGCGCAGCGATGCACTTCTGCCTCGAGCGGGGGACCGAGGAGGTCCCAGGCTTTGAGGGCGATGCTGCCGCCGATGGCGACCAGTTCTACGTCGAGCAGCACGGCGGCTGAGGCGATGCCTCGGCCGACCGCTGCGCCGGCCTCCTGGAAGAGCCGCCGGGCGAGCGGGTCGCCGGAACGGGCGAAGTCGGCCACCTCGGCGACGGTGGCCGTGGGCGGCACGCGGGTCGCCACCGGGCCCGCCAGCGCCTCGGATAGGCGCCGCCGGATGCCGGTGCCGGAGGCGATGGCTTCCACGTAGCCCCGCGCCCCACAGCCACAGAGTGGTCCGTCCGGCCAGGCGATGAGATGGCCGATGTGGCCGGCGTTGCCGGACTCGCCGTGGAGGAGCCGACCGTCCACGATGACGCCTCCGCCCACGCCCGTAGAGACGACCATGCCGATCATGTTGCGGCTGCCGCGCCCGGCACCGAGCCAGTGCTCGCCCAGGGCCATGGCCTTGGCGTCGTTATCCACCACGCAGGGCAGGGCGAACGCCTGGGCCAGACGAGCGCGCAGCGGGAAGCCGCGCCAGGCGGGGATGTTGAGCGGCGCGACCTCGCCCTCCGGGTAGCGCATCGGCCCGCCGCAGCCGACGCCAAGGGCCTGCACGCGGAGGCCAGCGGTCTCCACGACGTGCTGGCTCAGGGAGGCCAGGACCTGGAACAGCGCCTCCGCGTCCGAGGTGGCGGGCGTGGCGGTCTGGTCGCGAGCCAGGACGGTTCCGTCGTCGAGCACGACGCCCGCGGCCAGCTTGGTGCCGCCCACGTCGATGGCCAGGACCGCCCGCCCGGCGTGGGAGCGGGCCATCTCGCTTGCCCCGGCCCCGGGCGCAGCGCGGGCATAAGCCTGGCTGTCGCCAGCGTCAGGGCCATGGCGATCTCCAGGAGCAGGCGGGTTTTCTTTGCCTATAGCTCACCCGCCTTTTTTCGCGCTTCTTCGCGCAGCTTCCGAATCTGCGCGACCGTGTCTCGCACCTCGTCCAGGAGCGCCTTCTGGGCGACCACGCCCTGGCGGATGAGCCACGCCGCCGCGTCGCTCCGACTCGAGCGCAGACCGGCCTCGACCAGCATGTCGATCGCTTCGAGGTCGGCGGCATCCACCCGACACGCCACCACGGTGTCTCTGGGCCCGCCTGGCGTGGCGTGCATGAACATGATGTCGGCGCCGGGGGGCGGTGGCGGTAGCGGCCGAGTGAAAGTGGTCAGGTCGTCAAAGTCTCTGGGCATGCTTGCGTCTCCCTCCATGAGAAACGTAGTGGCTCCACTGAGCCCTCTCGCCAGCGTAAGATGATTACGCGTAATAGCATAGCACCGTCAGCCGTGGGTTGCAATACGTGGGTACACTCGGGGGGGTTCAGCGGGGTGCGGCGGGAGAGGGTTTTCGTTGGAGGCCTCTCCACAGGGGTGGGCAGGTTGTTCGGTGGCGCTGCCGGGGGTGCTGAGCGTGAGGCGACCCCCGTGGTAGGGGCAGACGGGCTTGTCTTGCCGCGCCGCGCCTCCCCCTCGTAGGGGCAGACCGCGCCGGTGGGGCTCGGCGGGGGCGTCGCGGAGTTGTGCTCGGTGGCGGGAGCGTGCGCGCCGCGCTCAGCCCGATACGCAGTGCCCACGGGGGCTGGGGCGGGCTCCCCGGTCGGAGGCGACACCTTCAGGTCCACCGCCCGCCGGAGGGGGAGGGTTTCTTCAGGAGTGGCAAGACCAACGGTAGGCGGGCTCGGCGAGCCCGCTTACTGTTGGTCTTGCCACTCCTGGCGGGGGGCGAAGCTCAGCAGCGTGGCGGATCAGCAGGGCACGCTTTCGAGCACGCTGATCCCGGCGGCGGTTGGAAGGACCCGGGTGACCTCGAATCCCGCCGCGGTCAGCAGCGCGCGCTGCTCTGCCTCCGTGCGTCCGCGCCCCTCGAAGTTGACCAGGAGTCGCAGATCCAGCAGCTTGTCGAGGAGTCCGCCGCTGTCAGGTGACACCAGCCCCTCGATCACGAGCAGGCGACTGGTTGGCCGTAGCGCCGCCCGGCAGCGGCGGAGGAGCGCGATGGCATGGGCGTCCGTCCAGTCGTGCAGCACGCGCTTCAGGAGGTACAGGCTGCCGCCCGCGGGGATGGTCCCGAAGAAGTCTCCGCCGACCAGCGCGCACCGATGCAGCACGCCCGCCTGGGCCAGGGCCGGCCGCGCCGCCTCGACGACCGTGGGCAGGTCGAAGAGCACTCCCCGCAGCGCAGGATAGGCACCCAGCAGCGCAGCAAGAAACGCTCCGGAGCCCCCACCCACATCGACGACGGTGGCGCACCCGGAGAAATCATACGTGGCCAGCAGGGCCGCGTGCTCCTGGGCGCTGCGGCCGGCCATCGCGGCGTTCCAGCGCGCCGCTTCGTCCGGGTGCTGGGTAAGATACTCGAAGAGCGAGAGGCCAAACAGATGGTGCAGGGCGGGTTGCCCGGTCTGGACCGTATGCAGCATGTCCCCGGCAGCGCGCCACGACCAGTCATCGCTGATCATGCACGCGTACGCGTGCAGCGATCCCGGCACATCCGCGCGCAGCAACTCTCCCATCGGGGTCAGAGCGAAGCAGCCGGCGGCATCCTCGGTCAGGACACCCACGCTGACCAGCGCGCGCAGCACCCGTCCGAGCGAGGGCGCGTGGGTGCCGGTGCGCTCGGCCAGGGTGGCGCAGGAACAGGAGCCGGGGACGAGGTGGTCCGCGAGGTTCAGGCGGGCCATGACCGACAGGGCCTGCGAGGCCCAGGCGCCCAGCAACCACTGGCGCAATGCGAGGGCGGGAGTGGGCGTGGCGGCTGTGTCCATGGTACCTCCAGCGGGAGAGACTATAGCCGGTCAGGCTGCAGGGCGATACCCCCTTTGACCCGCGCTCCCAGGCGCGTACCATGGCGGTACAGCGAATCCGATCAGGTTGAAGGCCGTATGCCCGAGACAGCGCTCGACGCTCCCAAGCGCAGTTTCCGACCCGCACCGCGGGGTGGGCGGAGAAGATCAAACGCAAGATCGAGCGCGACCGTCAGGGAAGTAGGTTCTTGTCCTTGCCGCGGCTAGCCTCGCGGCCGAGGCGAAGGCCAGGCCGAAGACGTTGTGGGGAGCATGGTGAATGGTGGTTAGAACTGCGCAGCAGCCCTGGACCATCCCGGCCTTCCTGGAGGTGGCGGCCGCCAGGGCGCCGGAGAAGCCCTTCCTGGTCGCGCCGGATGGGACGCTGAGCTACGCCCAGGCGGTGGCGCTGAGCCAGCGCGCGGCCAGTGGGTTCCGCCGGCTGGGGGTGCGGGCGGGCGACCGTGTGGCGGCGATGTTGCCCAACTCAACTGCTTTCGTCCTGGCCTGGTTCGGGCTGGCGCGGCTGGGGGCGGTGTTGCTGCCCATCAACACTGCCTACACCCAGGCGGAGGTCCGCTCCCTGCTGGAGCACGCCGAGCCGCGCCTGGCGCTGGCCTCGGCTCGCTTCTTCGAGGTGCTGCGGCCAGCCTGGTCCGGCCCGCTGGCCAGCCTGGAGCCTGGAGTGGGGGCCGACGCGAGCTGGGCGGAGTTGCTGGCCGAGCCGCCGTTGCTTGACCCGCCGGCGGCGAGCGAAGAGGACGTGGCGGTGCTGCTGTACACCTCCGGCAGCACGGGGCGGTCCAAGGGGGTGCTGCAGTCGCACCGCACCTACGTGCTCACCGGCCAGGCGTTCCCGTGGTGGCTGGGGCTGACCTCCGCCGATCGGCTACTCACGCCCTTACCGCTGTTCCACATCAACGCCCAGGCGTACTCGACCATGGGCGCCATCGGCGCCGGAGCGACGCTGGTCCTGTTGGAGCGGTTCTCCGCCTCCCGCTTCTGGGAGCAGGTGCGGGCCTCGGGCGCCACGGAGGCCAACCTGCTGGGCGCGCTGCTGGCCATCCTGCTCAAACAGCCGCCCACGCCGGCCGAGCGCGAGCACGCCCTGCGCACCATCTACACCGCGCCCGCTCTGCCCCCAGCGCTGCACCGCACGGTGGAGGCGCGCTTCGGCGCGCGGCTCATGGTGGGCTACGCCATGAGCGAGTGTACCTTCGGCACCATCACTCCGCGCGAGGGGCCGTTCCCCCTGGGCAGCATGGGCCGGCCGCGCCACCACCCCGACCCGACCATTGAGAACGCGGTGCGCCTGGTGCGCGAGGACGGCCAGGAGGCGGCGCCCGGGGAGGTGGGCGAGATCGCCATGCGCGGCCCGGCGGTGATGCGAGGCTACTTTCGCGATCCGGAGGCCACGCGCCAGACACTGCGCGACGGCTGGCTGTTCAGCGGCGACCTGGCCACGCGCGACGCCGACGACTGCTACACCTTTGTGGACCGCAAGAAGGACCTCATTCGTCGCCGGGGCGAGAACGTGTCGTCCGTGGAGGTGGAGCAGGTGCTGCTGGAGCACCCGAACGTGCGCGAGGCAGCGGTGGTGCCGGTGCCGTCCGAGCTGACCGAGGAGGAGGTCAAGGCGTACGTGGTGCCCCAGCCGGGCGCGCAGCTCACCCCCGACGAGGTGCGCGCCTGGTGCGCCGAACGCCTGGCCGCCTTCAAGGTTCCATCCCTGGTGGAGCTGTGCGCCGACCTGCCCAGGACGCCGACCGGCAAGATCGCCAAGCACGTGCTGCGTGGGAGGAGGGAGGTGGGGTGAGGCCGTGACGCGGCGCTGCAGCGCCGCGTCACGG
>JACQUR010000290.1 GCA_016210245.1 Chloroflexota bacterium | reverse complement strand
GTCCTGAGTGCTGAGTCCTGAGTCCTGAGTGAGGTCCCCTACTCAGGACTCAGGACTCAGCACTCAGGACTCACCACTCAGCGGGTCGTCCAGGAGGGAAGCGATGATACCCTCCTCTACTCGATCGAGATCTGCTGGACTGCGAACGGTTATCATAGCAGCATGGACGAGTACACGACGCACCGGGGCGCGATCTGGGACCTGGACGGGGTGCTGGTCGATACAGCGCCCTTTCATTGCCGCGCCTGGCAGGCCGTGGCCGCAGAACGCGGCTACCCTTTCACCCAGGCCGACTTCCAGCGCACCTTCGGCCAGCGCAACCAGGAGATCATCGCCACCCTGTTCGAGCAGGACCTGTCCTCGCAGCAGGTACAGGCGCTCGCCGAGCGCAAGGAGCAGCTCTTCCGCCAGTTCGCGCGCGGCCACATCCGTCCGCTGCCCGGCGCGCTGGCGCTGCTGCGCGGTGTTGGGCAGCATGGCTTCCGCCAGGCGCTGGCCACCTCCACCCCCCGCGCCAACGCCGAGCTGATCCTGGGCGAGCTGGGCGTGAGCGACTGCTTCCAGGTCCTGGTGTGCGCCGAGGACGTGCGAGTCGGCAAGCCGGACCCGGAGGTCTTCCTCCTGGCCGCCCGCCGGCTCGGGCTGCCGCCCCCACGCTGCGTCGTGCTGGAGGACGCCGTGCCCGGCGCCCAGGCCGCCGTAGCGGCCGGCACGCACTGCCTGGCCGTGGCGGGCGAGCGCCCGTTAGAAGCCTTCGCCTCCAGCCTCCCGCCCCCCTGCCGCGTGGTGCGCACGCTGGAGGAGCTGACCGCCGAGGACCTCGCGGCATGGCTAGACGCGGAGGTCGAGCCGTAGTCGAGCCGGCCTATCCACGCCGCCGCGCTGCACTCACCATGTGCCGTTCCTCATGGCGGCTCGGTTCGCTTCAATCAGAATGGTGAGGCCGAAGAGGCAAGCGCACCACAGCACGCTTCTGGTACCAGTCCACCGGGACGAGCGCCACCCTGCCCGATGCCGTTCCGCCTTCGATCTGGCGGAGTCCAGCCAGAGCTTCGGGCGACGGCCGAAAGCGGGCCAGGGTCTCGACGAAGGCGGCGGGGCGTAGCGCGGTGGCGTACAGCACGCGAAAGGCTCGCTGTGGGTCGTCAAACCGGCCCTCGCCCGTCAACTCTCTCGGGGGCCAGTCGAGGGGATCCGGCAGGCGCCCGATGCGGTACAGCACCCCGGCCGGGGTGCGTGCGCGGCGAACGGGGCTCACCCGTGGGCGGCTTTCACTTCAACGCCTTCAGCATCGGCACCAGCTTGTACTTCCGCCCGTGGCGCTCCACCAGCCCAGCCAGGTAGCTCTGCCACTCCTTTTCGCGCCCCCCGGCCAGGTAGGCGCTCCGGGCCTTGCGCAGCCAGTCGACGGCGGCGCCGTAGTGTTGCGCTTTCCCCCCGTTCATAATCGGCTCCGCCTGCGCACGGCTCGTCTGGATCGCCCAGTCCGGGTGGGAGGCGATGGCCGCGTCCACCACCCGCTCCACCAGGGTGTGGGTCGCTCCCCCCGCTACCGCGGCGATGGCGTCCTCGATCAGCCCCTCGTGCAGGAACACCTCCACCGGACCCTGGGGATAGTAGCCCTTCGTCTGGCGCAGCAGCTCCAGCAGCTCGGGCCGCAGGGCGGTCCACTGCTCCCCGGCCAGCTCCTGCACCTTTACATAGGAGGCGAGGCTCTGCTCCTCCCCGAAGGCGACCCTGGCCGCGGCCAGCGCCTGCTCCCGCTTCCCCATCCCGGCGGCGAGGTCGCGGAGCCAGGCCGCCAGCTCGGCCTTGCGCCCTTCCAGGGAAAGGCCGTGCTGGGCCACTTGCAGGGCACGCTCCGAGTTCCCCTGCTCCTGCAACGCCCTCGCCAGGGACAGGGCCTGCGCCGCCGTCGCCAGGTGCCGCAGCCCGTACTCCACAGCCTCCGCCGCCCGACCCAGCCGCACCAGCATGGTGACGTATCGTTCCGTTTGCCCCTCGGCCCGGGCCAGGGAGAGGTGTTCCTGGTACCGCCCACGCCGCTCCAGGATATTGAGCCGGGCCTCGGCCAGCTCGTCGGCGTACTCCAAGGCTTCCGTCGCCCGTTGCTCTGGTTCCAGGGGCTCGCCCCGCAGGATCCGCTGCAGCCGGGGATCGTCCCAGCCCTGCCGGGCGGCCTCCATCGCCGGCCCGAAGCCCTGGTCCACGCCGTACTGGTCGATCTCCGCCTGCCAGGCTTCCAGCTTCGTCGCCCAGGCCCGGCGCTCCGGCGGAGTCAGATCGGCGCTCAGGAGGGCCTCGGCCCAGGCGATGCCCAGGTCCTCGAAGAAGGCGCTGGCGTCGCCGTCGGAGTCGTCCAGCGACTCCCAGCCGGCCAGGTACTCCTGGGTGATGGCCTCCAGCACCATCAGCGCGTTCCGCCCGTCGTCCGCCTCGATCAGGTCCCGGGCCTGGCGCAGCAGGCCCCGAACCCCCTCCACCACTCCGCCCACCTGGTAGTAGGCTTCGGAGCCGGACATCCGGTCCAGGCTGTGCAGGAGCGCGCTGACCTGCCGGCGAAAGGGCTGCGGGTCCACGGGAGCGCGAGCGGGCTGGGCCCGGGCTTCCGGCATCGGCGCTGGGGCCGCGGGTGAAGCGGCTTTCAGCACCGAAACCCGGGCCTCGATGGCGTTGGACAGGCGCGGCTGCTGCTCGGCCAGCTCCAGCAGCAGCCCCTGGAGTTGCTCCCGGTCCAGCCCCGCCAGCAGGTCCTCCAGAGACGGGCGCTGCTCGACCCTCTCTGGCTCGCTCAGGCAGGCCAGCAGGACGGCGACGATGTGCTTGCACCAGCCGCCCCAGTCGTAGGGGCAACTGCAGGTGGCATCGACGACGCCTGCCTCGTCGAAGTCGACTCGAACGGCGTAGGCTTCGGGCGCGCTTCCCGCGACCTCCGCCTCCAGGGTGTTCCCGCGGCGGGCCAGGGAGAGCACCGCTCCCTGGTGGCAGTAGTCCTGGCCCCGCCAGAACGACTCGGCGGAGGCCCTCTCTCTGATGGCCTCCTCGGCCAGGCCGGGCAGTTCCATCCGTCCACCTCCCTGCCAGGCGGTGCGCCCAAGTGCAGGGGCGTCCGCCCCGTTCTCCCCAGGCATCGGCCGCGAGCCCGGTCGCACCGCCGGGGATTCGCCGCTCAACCACAGTGATTTTACCATCGAGGGTCCGGTTTGGGCCGTGAACTCGTCCACCCACAGCATCGATCTCCCGCTACCAGACCCCCGTGCTTCACCCGCCAGTATTGACATTTGCCGCATCCGGGCGGATAATGGGTGTTGTACTGGACCTGGCTGGAGGAGGGGAAGAGGGTGCTGGTAATCACCTGCTTTGCGCTATGAGGGGTGCCCAATGAACGCCAAGCGACGAGGCTACGAGGAACTGCCGGACGAGGAACTGCCACCTGAAGTAGACGCGAAGGTCCGTGCCCTGGTCGACCAGGCGGAGCGGGAGATCGAGGAGACCAGGGTCAACTTCCGCTGGGGGAAGCTCCAGGTGGACACCGTCAAGCGGGCAGCGGCCCTGGCGGGAGTCCCCTACCAGACCTACATGAAGCAGATCGTGTTCCGCCAGGCGGTGGCGGACCTACGAGCGGCGGAGGGTGTGGTCAAAGCGTCTTGACCCCGTATTCCACAGATCGCTCGGAGAGAGTCCCTGGCGTGCCAGAGTCCACGTTTGGGCTGGCGTGGAGCATGCCTGCAGGAGTGCGATTTGTTCAGTACAGTGGTACTATTGAACATGCCGAGACGGAGATCATCCGGGAGGAGGGTCATGGTCAAGCTGGGTACCCTGGACACACTGGCGGAATTGGAACAGGAGATGGCCCGGGCGGGGCGGATGCGAGAGGGGGAGGCCTTGCGCGAGGCGCTCCGTGCGCTCGCCCGCTCGGACCCAGGACTCCTGACCACCGGCCAGGCTGCTGAGCGGCTGGGCGTCTCGATCCCCACGGTCAAGCGCTGGGTCGAACGAGGGGCGCTGGCGGGCGGGGCGATGGGGGGACGCTGGCTGGTTGCCCTGGAAAGCGTGGAGCGGCTGCTGCGCCTGCGCGAGTCGCTGGCGGCGCTGGACCGGGAGGGCAATCCCACCGATGAGGAGCTCCGCGAGCTGTACCGCAAGCCGCGGCATCCTTCCGAGGAGCGGAGTGCGTGAGCCACCGGCGCTCGAGCGCGCCGCCCTCGACGCCTCGGTGCTCCTGGGCGCCCGGCGGCGCCACCTCCTCGCCGCGGCCACCCTGCGCTACTACGCGGGCTTCTGGAGTCCCTGGATCGTCAGCGAGTTGGTCCGACGGCGGACGGAGTGGATCGCCGAGCGGGCTGCGCGCGAGGGGTGCGATCGGGCCGAGACACGCCGCCGCTTGCGCGACTCGCGCGGGCGCGTGAACGCCCTGGTCGACGAGCTTTCGCACGTCCTGCGGTCGGTGGACTACGGCGCCGCGCCGGCTGCGGATCTCTCCTGGCTCACGGACCGGGACGATTGGCCTGTCATGCAGACGGCCCTGGCGGCAGGGGCTGGCGTCCTGGTGACCGACAACTCGACTGACTTCCCCATCGGCGAAGAGCGCAACGGCGTCTTCTTCCTCGACTCGCGTGCGTTCCTGGCCGCGCTGTACCGGAGGTTCCCCGACGCCGATGCCGCTGTGCGCGAGTACCTCGGCGAGGCCACCCAGCGCCAGGGTACGACCGAGGGATAGGGCCCGCCCGCACCGCCGGCCGGCCAGCTCACATCTCCGCTTCGTCGTCTTCTTGTTCTTCTGCCAAGGCCCAGCCATCTTGAGCTGGGCCTTCTGCATTCCAGTTTGTGAAGGAGGCCCGACCGTGTCCCATGCACCACCCTGAGGCAGACAGGCTCAGCACGCCCCCTGCTCCGTACCCCTTGACGGCAACGCCGCGCGGAGTATACTGGCGCTAGCTTGGGATGCTCCTGATCCCCGCACAAAGATCTAGCGCAATGTCGCGCGCGGGGATCGTAGCGCGGGGGCTTGTCCCCCGCCCGTGGGTACGCAGGCTGCGGGGCGCGGGGCGGGGGACAAGCCCCCGCGCTGCAGGTATTCGGCGAGGTCTGGATCTTCATGCAGCGATCGGTGGAAGTCTCGGCGCGCCTCGCCACGGTCGCCCGCGCGTCGAGGCGGGGGAGTGGCGAAACCGGCTGAGTTGTTGCGCCCCGGCCGGTTCCTGTTGAGGCGGCGCTGGCTGTTGTGTCCGCGGCGCGACCGCTCCGGTCGGCCTCACCGTGGCGATGGGAGGCAACCATGCTCCCGCGTTTCTGGTTCCGCCGTCTGTGCGTGATTGCCCTGGTGAGCATCCTGGTCCAATCGGCGAGTCCGCCGGCCTCCGTCGTAGTGGGCCAGGTCGCCACCACGCCCACCGCCACCTCGGCCGCTTCGGCCAGCCCGACGGCCAGCGCCACGGCGTTCGCCAGCCTCACCGCCACGCCGCTGGCCACCTCCCTCGCCGCCACCGGCACAGCCTCGCCCACGGCGAGCGCCACGCCGGTGCCTACACCGACGGACACCGCCACGGCGAGCCCGACCCCTACACCCGCGCCAACCCCCACCGCCACGCCAACAGCTTCTCCCACCTCCACCCCCACCGCGACGCCCACGCCGCCCCCGACTCCTACGGCCACAACGACGGCCACGCCGACCCCAACGGCCACCGCCACGCCAACGCCGACTCTGACGGCCACGTCCACGCTCACCCCGACCCCCACGGCCACGCCTTCGGCCACCGCGGCCAGCGGCGCAGCCTCGGTCGCACCACCCCCCACCCTCACCGCCGTCGACCCCTCCAGCGGCCCGGGCAGAGGTGGGACGACCATCACCCTCAGCGGCGCCAACTTCCAGGACGGGACCACGGTGGCCCTGGACGGGCGGGCCGCGACCGAGGTCAACGTGGCCAGCGCCACCAGCCTCGCCGCCCGCACCCCGGCCCACAGCCGAACGCTGGGCGACGTGAGCGGCGATGGCAGCGTCACCAGCCTGGACGCCCTGTGCGTCCTGCGCGCCGTGGCCGCCCTGCCTGGCACGACCGCCTGCCCTGCTGCCGCCCTCAGCACAGCGGTGGACGTGGTAGTGGCCAACCCGGACGGCCAGAGCGGCACCCTGGCGTAGGGCTTCACCTACCAGCACGCCGACGTGAACGGCACGGGCGGCGTGACCAGCGTGGATGCCCTGTGCGTGCTCCGCGAGGTGGCTGCCCTGCCCGCCACCAGCGCCTGTCCGGCCTCCGAAGCGACCCCAACGCCAACACCCACGTCAACCGCCACAGCGACCGCGACGCCGGGGCCGAGCCTGAGCGCGAGCCCCACCGAGGTTGTGGCGGGAGGCTCGGCCACCGTGACCTGGAGCAGCATCGGCAGCCCCTCGGCCACCGACTGGATCGGCCTGTATCAGAGCGGGAGCGCGGATATTGCCCAGGCAGAATGGCTATACGTCAGTTGCTCGAAGACCCCCTCCACTGCAAGGGCCTCGGGCTCGTGTCCCTTCCCGATCCCCGCCTCGGTTGCGCCGGGCAGCTACGAGTTCCGCCTGTTCGCCAACAACAGCCTGACTCGCCTGGCCACCTCTGATCCGATCGCCGTCCTGGCTCCAACGGCCACCCCGACCGCCACCGCGACCGCGACGGTGACGCCCAGCCCGACCGCTACGCGGACGCCGACCGTGACGGCGACCCCGACTGCCACGGCGACGGCCACAGCCACGCCAACCCCCACCGCTACGGCGACGGCGACGCAGACCAGCACCCCGACCGCCACTCCGACGCCCACGGCGACGCCCACCAGCACCGCCACGCCGACCAACACCGGCACGCCGCCGGCCACGCCCACCCCACTGAACACCCCCACCGCCGAGCCCTCGGCCTCGCCTGCGCCCACCTCCGGCTCGCGGCTGCCAGTGGCCAGCGTCCCCGCCACCATCTCGACCAGCACTACCTGGGCGGCGGGCAGCGTCTACCTCGTCACCGGCCAGACCACCCTGAACGACGGGGCGACGCTGACCATCCAGCCCGGCGCGGTGGTCAAGTTCCAGACCAGTGGGTCCACGCGCGGCAAGCTGGTCGTCAACGGCACGCTGGCAGCCCAGGGGGCAGCCGAGAGCCGCATCGTCTTCACCTCGGTCCACGACGACGCCTTCGGGGGCGACACCAACCAGAACGGGGGGGCCACCTGGCCCAACCCCGGCGACTGGGACGGCCTGTCCTTCGGCAGCTCCTCCGGGGGCAGCGTGCTGGCCAACGCCTGGATCGGCTACGGCGGGGCTGACGGCAACGTGGTGGCCAGCGGCGCTTCGGTCACCGTGCGCAACTCCTTCATTGGCTACAGCTCGTCCAGCGGCCTGCGCTGGCTGAACAACGCCTCCGGCCAGATCGCCGACAACCGCATCGAGCAGAACCTCAGCTACGGCCTGCACCTGTCCGGCGCCAGCGCCCCGGCCATCTCGGGCAACACCCTGGCCCACAACCGCTCCTATGCCGTCTACCTGGAGGGCAACTCGTTCCCGAGCTTCAGCGCCAACGCCGCGTACGGCAACGGCTCCAACGGCATCGGCGTCTACGGCACGGTGGGCACCGGCACCTGGTACCCGAACCTGCCCTACCTGGCCACGCAGACCCTGGTCGTGGAGTCCACCGGCAGCCTCACGCTCCAGCCCGGCACCGTTACGAAGTTCGCCGGCACGCACTTCATCGTGCGCGGGGCGCTGGTGGCCAGCGGCACCGCCGCCAGTCCGATCGTCTTCACCTCGCTCAACGACGACGAGTACGGCGGCGACACCCAGCAGGACGGCGGGGCTACCAAGCCCAACCCCGGCGACTGGGGCACGCTCTACTTCGCCGACCTGGCCAACGACGCCACCTCGGTGCTCGACCACGTGGTCATCCGCTATGGCGGCGCCGGCTACAACTACGGCGCCGGCACGGCCTACGCCAATCTCGCCCTGGACAGCGCCTCGCCCCGCGTCCAGAACAGCACCTTCGAGCGCGGCAGCGGCAATGGCGTCCAACTGCTGAATGCCTCCTCGCCCCGCTTCCAGGGCAACACCGTGGCCGACAACGCCAGCGACGGCCTGTGGCTCAGCCCATCCTCCGCTCCCCAGGTGACGGGGAACACCTTCGTCCGCAACGGGGGCTACGCCGCCTATGTGAGCGGCAGCTCCCAGGCCGTCTTCAGCGGCAGCACGGCGGTGGGCAACGACGTGAACGGCATCGGCGTGGCCGGTAGCATCACCTCCGACACGGCCTGGGAGCTGGACCTGCCCTACGTGGTGGACGGCAGCCTGACCCTGGAGCTGAATACCACCCTGACCATCCAGCCCGGGGTGGTGGTCAAGCTCGGAAGCGGCGGCAGGGTCACCCTCAACGGGCGCCTGCTGGCCCAGGGCAGCGACAGCCAGCGCATCGTCTTCACCTCGGCGTCGACGCTCTCAGTGCATTCCAACAACATCGTGGGCAATGGCAACTACGGGGTCTACAACGAAACAACGTCGATCACCGTCAACGCCGAGAACAACTGGTGGGGTGATGCCTCCGGCCCTGGCCCCTACGGCTCCGGCAACGGCATCAACTACCGCACCTGCCAGGACCCAACAACCGGCGGCACGTATATCTGCCAGTACTACGTCGACGCGGACCCCTGGCTCACCCAACCGGTCTCGCTCACGGTGCCTCTCCCCCCGGTGCCCAATCCGAACGGCGAGCAGGCACCGGCAGGCAGCCCGCCTGGAGCACTGTCCCGCCAGCAGGCCACCGAGTTCTACGCCACCGGGGTGCCAACCGACTACCGCGGCTACGCGGCTGGGCTGGTGTCCTTCGCCATCCCGATTGACCGCTACTACGGTTCCGTCCAGCCCGCGGCGGACTGACCGAGTGGGACCGGGCACCTGGTGCCTGCAAGCAGGAACAACACCACGGGCAGGCTCAGGCTGCACATGTTCGACGTGGACTCGCCGGACGAGGTGGACGTGGTCCGGGTCAACGGCCACGAGCTGGCGACCCGGGCCTACGGGCGCACTGGCGAGTGGGTGAGCGCCGACCTCGACGTGCCGGTCGATGACCTGTGCTTCCCGAGCATGGGCAGCCCGACCCGGGACCTCCAGCCCGCGTCCAACACCATCACCATCGAGCTCGACCAGGCCCGCCGAGAGTACAGGGCGGCCATCGCCTGGGCCAGGCTGGAGGTGGCCGGGCCGCTGCCGGTGCTGCTGATGGCGGGGCTGGACCGGCAGCACGTCTATAGCCCACTCTTCGGTGGCTGCGGGGCAGCGACCGGCGGCTACTGGGACGCCTGGTGGAAGAACTCCGACGGCACGGGGTTCCTGGCGGGCGACGGGCTGTTCGGGTACGTGGTGGAGCGCGACGGCACCCGCAGCATCGAGCAGCAGGTGCGGGACTCCCTGGCGCCCGGCTACACCACGGCGCGCAGGCTCTTCGGCCCGAGCGATGCCTCCGTCCCGTTCCAGGTCAACCTGGTCGGCCACAGCATGGGCGGGCTGGCCGGGCGCTCCTTCGCCAAGCACTACTCGGACGCACGCGGCCGCCCGGTGGTGAACGAACTGGTGACCTTCGGCACGCCCAACCTGGGCTCGCCCTGGGCCGAGGCGACCTATGCGACCCTCGTCGGCACGCTCCTGTCCTCGTGCGCCCTGCCGGCCATCTGGAACCTGACCCGCGCCTACCTGGTGGACGACCTGGGCATCTTCGCCGCGCTCGGTGGCGGCTTCAACCGCCGGGTCGACCTGGCCGATACCTGGGGCGCCGGCCGAGCGGCCGCCCACGTGGTGTCCATCGGGGTCAAGGGCGGCCTGTTCGACGCCATTCCCGGGCTCGAGGGCGACGACGTGGTGCGCGTGGGCAGCATGCTCGGGCTGCCGTACGACACGGACGTGGGGCCGTGGACGTGCAGCCCCGACTGCCGCAGCCTGGCCGACCCGTTCGTCCACACCAACGAGCCGAAGCGGCGCGAGATCTACGAGCTGGCCCGCGAACAGGCTGGCTTGAAGCTGCCACCCGCACCCCCGGCCTCCGCCCGGCGCTCAGTCCTCAGTCCTGAGTCCTCAGTCCCCAGCACTCAGGACTCAGGACTCAGCACTCAGCACTCAGGACTGGTGGCCAGCTTCTCCGGCACGCTGGCCCAGGGACAGACCGTCCAACACTCCTTCACCCTGGACCAGGCCGCCAGCGCCCAGGTGCAGGTGTACCAGGGTGGCAGCGGGCAGATCACGCCGACCCTGCGCGATCCGTCCGGGGCCACGGTCGCCCCGAGTGAAGGGCTGCGCTACGACCTCAGCGCCCCGGCCGCGGGCACATGGACGCTGGAGCTGGTGGGGACCAGCCTGGCCTCGGCCGAGCAGTACCTCGAGCAGGTGAGCGCCGTCTCGGCCCTGGAGGCCACGGCCTCGTCCGACGGCTACGTGCGCGTGGGCGCGCCGAGCCAGGTGCGGCTCAGCCTGCGGGAGGCCGGGCAGCCGGTGGCGGGCGCCACCGCCCGGGCCACGGTTCGCCTGCCGGATGGGAGCGCCAGCGGGCCGCTGGCGCTGCTGGACGACGGGGCGCACGGGGACGGCGCGGCCGGGGATGGAGTCTACGGGGCCAGCTTCGCCAGCACCAGCCAGCCGGGGCCGTACACCGTGCTGGTGGAGGTCGCGGGCACGCGGCCCGGGGCGGGCGGGGCCTTCACCCGCCAGGTGGCCACGCGGCTGGATGCCTTCTCGCCCTCGGCCCGCCTGGCCTCGACCATGACCTCCTCGACCGCCGACGACGACGGGGACGGCCTGTTCGACGCCCTCACCGTCCGAGGCAGCGCCACGGTGAGTACGGCCGGCGCCTACCGGCTGGAGGGTTGGCTGCACGCCCCGGATGGGACGGAGGTGGCCAGCGCCAGCCAGGAGCTGGCCCTGGCCGCGGGCAGCCCGACGTGGACGCTGCGCTTCGCTGGGCGGCAGATCGGCGCCAGCGGCATCAACGGGCCGTACACGCTCAGGGGCCTGCGCCTGGTCTACCTGGACGCATCCGGCGGCAGCGCCCTGGCCGACGCCCTGGCGGATGCCCACACCACGGCCAGTTACACCGCCGCCCAGTTCCAGCGCGACCCGCTCAGCCTGGGCGCGCCGATCGCCGACCAGGGCATCGACACCGATGGCGACGGGCGCTTCAACCTGCTGCGCGTCTCGGTGCCGGTCGCCGCTGTGGTGGCGGGAACCTACCAGTACGGCGCCAGCCTGGTGGACGCCAGCGGCCAGGCGGTGGCCTCGGTGGCCGGCGCGGTGCGGCTGGCGGCGGGGGCCAACACCCTGCTGCTGGACTTCAACGGCTACGAGGTCTGGCTGGCCAACCTGGCCGGCCCGTATACCCTCACCGGCTTCTCGCTGGCGCCGTCGAGCGGCGGGGCGGGCGCGCTCCACCTGAGCCAGGTCCACACCACCGCGGCCTACAGCCCCGGCCAGTTCGACGCGGTGCGGCGCCTGGCCGTGTCCGTCTCGCCCGCTGCTGGCGGCACAGTTTCGATCACGCCCCCGAGCGCGGATGGGCGCTACGACGACAGCGCTACCCTCACCCTCTCGGCCGTCCCGGCCAGCGGCTACACCTTCGCCCGCTGGACGGAGAACGGCGCCCCGGTCAGCACCGCCAACCCGTACAGCTTCACCCTGGGCGCCGATCGCACCCTGGTGGCCGAGTTCCAGGTCGCCGCCACGCCCACCGCCATGCCCACCGCCACCATCGGCGCTACGCCGACGCCGACGGCGACCTCAACGGCCACTGCGACGGCGACCGCTACCCCCACGCCGTCACCAGGTGCAGCGCCTTCGGGCGGACGCAGTTCGGTTCGGCCTTGAGAGCCGATCGCGTTGCTGTTCGGGAGCGCACGCCTGGATCGTTCCCCCAGGGTCGCGCCGTCAAGAGAACGGATTGGAACGGATTGCTGTCAACGGATTTCGTGAACGGATTGAGCGGATTGGAACGGATTGCTGTTCGCTCCAACCCGCCGCATCATTGTCAGCACATCAGTTAACAGCACGCCACCCCATGAATCCGTTCCAATCCGTTCAATCCGTT
>JACQUR010000289.1 GCA_016210245.1 Chloroflexota bacterium | reverse complement strand
GCATCTCAGCGAGAGCAGATTTGAGATATGACATTTGAGAGATGAGAGTGCCGAGTGAATCAGCACTCTCAAATCTCAAAACAGCACACCCCACACACTGCACTCTCAAATCTCAAATCTGCACTCGCCGATGCTCCTACTTCGCCCTCGTGATCTTCACCTTCACGCACTGGTCCACCGCGCCGCTCATGAAGTCGTAGTTCTCGAACGTGTAGCCGACCAGGCTGTTGAAGTGAACCCCCTGGCGCTGCTTCGGGGCGAGGCTGGAGAGCTGGCGCCCCACCACCCCGGCGATGGCCAGGCACTCGGGGTGGACGCACTCGGTCACTCGCGCCACCGCCTGCGCCGTCTGCCCAGCAGGGGTTTCCAGCACCACCCGGTCGCCGTCGGCGATGCCCTTGCGCCGCGCCGTCTCGGCGTTGATGGCCACCGGGTAGATCTTGCTGTTGCGCCCGGCCAGGTCCGTCAGCCAGGGGTTGAACTGGGTGTACGAGAACGCGAGGAACGGGATCTTCTGGTTGACCACGAACAGGTCGTACTCCGGCGGGGCATGGTAGGCCGGGCACGGCTTCCACTCCATCAGCGGGACGTAGTCCGAGGTGTCCCAGAACCCGATGTCGTGCTCCTCCATGTACTCGCGCACATCCTCGCCCGCCTGGAGGTAGAACTCGAGGTACAGGGGGACTCGGGCGTTGTGGAACCGCCGGGGGTAGCTCTGGGCCACGCTGCGCTTCACCCCGGTGCTGTGGTAGCCGTGCTGCTGGAAGTAGTCCAGCCCGCGCTCCCGACCCCACTGCTGCTTGAGCAGTCGGTCCAGCATGTCCGGCCAGGCGTAGGTGCGATCCGAGGCCAGGCGCAGGTCGCCCTGGAGCCCGGCCACCGTGTTGAAGGCCTGGTTGAACTCCTCCACCAGCCCCATGCGGTAGGCGAAGTCCACCAGCACCGCAGCCCAGAACCGCGTCTCGCCCACCGCCGGCACGACCGGCTGCTGCAGGTTGAAGGCCCACTCCTCGTCCGGCCGCGCGGCGCTCTTGTAGTCCGAGCGGGTGTACGTGTTGTAGGCAATGCCCCCCAGCCGCTCCAGGCTGTGCTGGTCCGGCAGAACCAGGTCGGCGAACTGGGTCGTTTCGTCCTGGAACATGGCGAAGGAGATCTGGAAGCCGATGTGCTCGAGCGCCTCGGCGACCACGGACGGGTCCCCACCCATGGCCATCGGGTTGGTGCGGCTGTGGATGAAAACCTCCGGCCGATACGCCAGGCCCCAGCGGTCGCGCAGCTCCGGATGGGCCAGGTGCAGATACATCATCGTGCCAGAGAAGTAGGCCAGCGGGAACAGGTCGACCATGTCCACCGTCTCGGGCTCACGCACCTGGCGGCGCGGCAGGGGTGGGTGCCAGTGGCCCCGCCCGCCGGGCACGATCAGCCCATCCGGGCCGACCTCAGGACCGTAGAACGGGCTGGCCGCCAGGCCGTTGATCATCCCGCCCGGCACGTCCACCGCGCCCACAACCATGTTGAGCTGGGCCACCGACATACAGAAGTGCAGGGCGTGCTTGTGGCCCGAGACGCCCCGATACCAGCACGCCGCAGCCGGGCGGAAGGGCAGCTCCTGGCCGTCGAGAGTGATCGTCGCCCCCACCCGAGCCGCCTGCCCGAACGCCTCCGCCAGGCGGCGGATGGTCGCAGCCGGCACGGTGGTGATCTGCTCGGCTCGCTCCGGCGGATAGGCCGTGAGGTGCTCCCGGAACAGCGTGAACCCGGTCGACGCCTCCACCTTGCCCACCCGGTACCGGCCCTCCAGCGCCGCGTCCAGCGGCGGCACCGCGTCGTAGGGAGCCGCCCGCCCTTCCCGCTCGTCCCACACCAGCGGCTTGCCGGACTGCGCATCGCGCACGTGGCGCCCATCCGGACCCACCAGGTAGGGGGCATTGGTCCCCTGCTTCAGGTATTCCACGTCCATGACGCCCAGTTCGTTGACCAGCACGTGCATCATGGAGAGCGCCATGCAGGCGTCGGTGCCGGGGCGGATGGGCACCCACTCATCCGCCTTGGAGGCGGCGTAGGTACACATGGGGTCGATGACCACCAGCTTCAACCCCCGCGCCCGGGCCTCGGCCATCTCGGCGGTGATGCCCATGGCGTTGTGCTGGCTGACGAACCCCCAGGAGGTGCCAAACATCAGCACCAGGTCGGCGCGCCCGATGTCCGGGTGGATGTCGTTCGACCCGGTCAGGGTGTAGGAGGTGGGGTGGTGCCCCCGCCCGCAGAAGAAGTTCGAGGAGCCAGTCTGGTTGTTGGGGCTGCCGAAGGCGGTCAGAAAGGCGCTGCGCAGCTCCCCCACCACGGTGTCGAAGCTGCTCAGCACCAGGCTACGCGGGTCCTTTGCCCGGGCGGCGCGCAGGCTGGAAACCGCCAGCTCGAGCGCCTCGTCCCAGGAGATCTGCTTCCACTTCGGGTCCACCCCGAGGCCCTTCTCGGGGTTGGTCCGCACCAGCGGGTGGGTGATCCGCGCGGGGTTGTAGAGGCTCAGCAGGCCCGAGTTGCCCTTGGCGCACGTCTTCCCGTAGTTCGGCTGGGCCGACTCGGAGAGGCCCTCGATCTTGACGGCCACGCCGTCAACCCGGCGCACGCGGATCGAGCAGCGGTTGTAGCACATGTCGCACGCAGTGGGGACCCAGACGTCCTCCCGCGTCGCTTGCCTGGGAGCCGTGGTCAACGCCATTGCTTCACCCCCCAGGCAAGAGGGAAGAGAGAAACGCGTTTCTCTCTTCCCTCTTGCCTCTTACCTCTTGACCTATGTGGTGACACCCAGCACCCCCAGCACCTGCTTCTGGTAGAGCAACAGGGCAGGGTCCTCGAAGCTGCGCGGCCTCGGCAGCTCGACCTTCACTCGTTCCAGGACGGTCGATGGCCGCGTGGACATCAGCATGATGTGGTCGGCCAGAAACACCGCCTCCATCGCATTGTGGGTGACGAACAGGACCGTCTTGCGGCTTTGCGACCACAGAGCGAGCAGCTCCGTGCGCAGCCCGCGCGCGGTCAGCTCGTCCAGGCTGCTGAACGGCTCGTCCATCAGCAGGATGTTGGGCTCGAGCGCAAACGCCCGGGCGATCGCCACCCGCTGCTGCATCCCACCGGAGAGGTAGAGCGGGTACTCGCCGGCGAAGTCGTCGAGGCCCACCATCTTCAAGTAGCAGTCGATGCGCCGGTTGCGCTCGCTGCGGTCCAACCCGAGTGGCTCCAGCGCGAACGCCAGGTTGTCGCGCACCGTCCTCCACGGGAGCAGGCGCGGGCGCTGGAAGACGTAGCCAATGCCGTCCGCCGCGCCACGCACGGGCACGTTGTCGACAGCGATCGTACCCCGGTCGGGCGGGACGAGCCCGGCCAGGATGTTCAGGATGGTCGACTTGCCGCACCCCGAGGGCCCCAGCAGGCACACGAACTCGCAGTCGTCCGCGGCCATGGTCACCTCGCGCAGGACGGGCAGCACCCGGCCGCCCTTCATGCGGAAGCTCTTGGACAGGCGCTCGATGGCGACGCGGCTCATAGCGAGATCGCCGGGCGCCAGCGGGTCACGCGATGCTCGATCCGCCGCAGGACGACGAACTCGATCACGACCATGACCAGGGTGAAGGAGAAGGTCCAGGCCAGCACGCCGGCCATGGAGAACACGCCGAAATTGTAGTTGAGCATGTACCCGATGCCATTCGAGAGTCCAAACATCTCGACCACCACGATCAGCTTCCAGGCGATCGACAGGCCAAGCCGGATGGCGGCGAACAGGTAGGGGATGAGCTGGGGCAAGACGACCCAGCGAATGATGCTCACCCTGGAGATGCGGAAGGCGTGCGCCATCTCGATCAGGTCTTTGTCCAGTGCCTTGGTGCCCTCCCACATGTTGAGGGTCAGGATCGGCAGCACACCGACGAATACCGCACTGATGGCCGACAGCTCGTTCAGTCCAAAGACGATCAAGGCGATGATCCCCCAGCACAGGCCCGGCACCGTGAGGCCGATCAACACCTCGAAGTCGAACAGGTTCTCGACGCGCCGGTACGCGCCCATAGCGATGCCCAGGACGGTGGCTGCCGCAAAGGCCAGGAGGAAGCCCAGGACTACGCGGTAGATCGTGTGCCACATGTGTACCAGGAACTCGCCCGAGAGGACGATGCCCACCATCGCCTCGAAGACGGCGAGCGGCCCTGGCAGGAAGCGCATATTCAGCAGGGCAGCGCCAACTGCCCAGAGCGCGATGAGCGCCGCCAGCCCGCCTACCCGCAGCGCGTTGGCGATCAACTGCTCCCTGAGTTCGCTGGGGGCAGCGGCAAGCGCCAGCGGAGCGGCGCCGCCGCCCTCCTCGCGCAGCGCTGGCAAGGCGGCTTCGATCGCTGCGCCCAAGGGGCGCGCGGATGACCTGTCCACGTCTGCCATCGACCTCCCCGCTCCTCCCCCTCTCCCCCCACTCCCACCCGGGATGGAACGGGGGGGTAGGGGCGCAAGGCTTGCGCCCCTCCCCCGTGTCCCTGCAGGGGCAACGACGTTCCGATTCCGACCCTGCCGCTGGGCCCTTGATCCGTGGGGTTGAGCCTGGCCCCTACACCCAACCGGTGAAGGGGCCAGGCTCAACCCCACGGATTTCGGTAGGGACGCAAGCCTTGCGTCCCTACCCCCCCCTTCCCCCCTGGTGGGGGAAGGGGACCGGGGGGTAGAGGAGCTACGGCCGGATGAACATCTCGTCCTTCGGCTTCTCCTTGAGCACGCCCAGCTCGACAAACTTGTCGACCATGACCCGGGAGGACTTCAGGGTGGCGTCATCCCAGCCGCCCGGCGGCAGCACCTCCTTCATCGCCGCCCGCACCGGGGGTAGGACTTCCTTCGTTACCCCCAGGTTCTTCAGGATGTCGGCGTGCTCCCAGGCCTGGTCGTTCGAGAGTAGATAGCGGTTCGTGTCCGCGGTACCGACCGACACCAGCTTCGCCAGGTCCTTGTTCTTCTGGTACCAGTCCTCGAGCATGCCCAGGCCACCGAGGAGCATGTCGCCGCCGGTGCGCTGCTTCCACTCTGCGTTGATCGCGCCCAGCGAACGATACTTCCCTTTCTCTGCCAGGAGCTGAGGGGACAGGGGCGGCCACACCAGCGCGCACTCGATCTCGCCCCGATCCAACGCCGTCACCGCAGCCGGCAGGGCGCCGATGATCGCCACCTGGAAGTCCTTGTCGAAGTTCCACCCCTCGTAGGCCGCCAGGAGCTGCATGGCGTTGTGGACGCCCGACACCTGGCCCGGCGAGCTGATCTTCTTGCCTTTCAGCTCCTGCCACTTCTGGTACGGCGCATCGGCCTTGACCAGGAAGATGGTGTGCATCCAATACAGGGGCGCGGTGATCCGCAGCGGAAAGCCCTCCAGGTTGGCGCGGGCCACGGCCGGCACCGCGAACAGCCCGATGTCGACGCTCTTGAGCAGGACGGCGCGCTCTGCCTGGGCCGTCTCCATCTGCTTGATGTCCAGCAGGAAGCCGTTCTTCTCGTCGATCTGGAAGGTCTTCATCGCCTGGATGATCAGGCCGGACACCCCGCCGGTGATGCTGCTGATGCTGACCTTGGGCAGCTCCTTCGGCGCGGCCTTTGCGGGCGCCGCGGTGGCTGCTGGCTTGGCTGCGCCCGCCGCGGCCGTCGGGGCAGCCGCCGGGGCCTGGGTGGGTGCCGGACTCGGCGCCGCCGTACACGCGGCCAGCAGGCTCGGGCCAATCAGCCCCGAGGCCACCGCGAGCGCGGTCCGCCGCAGGAAGGCTCGCCGGGTCGCTACGACGCTCGGGCCGCGCTGCCCGCCAGCGCCACCGCTGGGAACGGTCTGCTCGCTCACCTGGAACTCCTCCTCTTGTGTGATTGGCAGTCGACGTATCCAAACGGACCGCCTGGCCAGGCGCGTCCTCGCCGGGGCCTCGCTTGCTGCTCCCGGCCGCTGCCGCGCGGTCGTGCAATTAACACCGGGTCGCGCGCGCTTGTCAACTCCCTCCGAGGGCGCGGCCCATCGCCCCCTGTCTACCGCCCGCCTCATCCTCACTGCCCGGTCCGGTCGCCGCTCGCCGCCCAACGCTCGCCACGAGCACGAGCGCCAGCCCCAGCAGGGCCGCGTCCACCAGAAACACGGTGCGCAGGTCCCAGGCGGCGATGACCCCGGTGATCATCGGCCCGAGCGCGTTCGCCGCCAGCGCGGCGCTGCTCAGCAGACCGGCCTGGCGGCCCAGCTTGCCCTGTGCGGTCCCCTGAGCGCCCATGGTATAGGCCAGGGTCGGGAGCCCGCCCGCCAGCAGTCCCAGGGCGACGCGCAGGGCTACAAACTGGCCGACGTCGCGGGCGAAGGCGACGAGCAGGCACAGCAGCAGCGCGCTTCCCAGAGCCGCGGCCATCAGCCAGAGCAGCGAATAGCGGCTCGCCAAGCGACCGGACAGTGGGCCCGAGGCCGCCGAGGCGAGCGCGCCCGCCGCCAGGGCCAGGCCAGCAGTGGAGGCCACTGCCTGGGGTGGGGCGCCAAGCACGGAGACGTACAGCGGCAGCACCGGCACGAAGCTGCGCTCCACGAAGTAGGCGATGAAGAGCACGGCGAAGGGGAGCAGCACCCGGGGCGTGCGCCACGACTGGCTCGGCCCGACCGCGCTCGCCCGGTTCTCCGGGCTGCGCCTGGGCGGCGGGGGCGGGGACTGGGGGATGAGCGCCGCCACCACCAGCGCGCCGACCAGGCACAGGCCGGCGGCCAGGAAGAAGTTGAGCCGCAGCCCCAGGGAATCGGCCAGCATACCACCAACAGCCGGCCCCACGGCCAGAGGCACGTACTGCGCCGCCTGCAGCGCGCCCAGGGCTTGAGCCGTGCGGCTGCGCGGGCCGGAGGTGATCATCAGCGCCAGGGCCAGCGCGGTAAAGCCGCCGAGCAGGCCAATGGCGATCCGCAGCGCCACCAGGTGCCACAGGCTGGTGGCCAGGCCCATCAGCGCCAGCAGCAGGCTGAAGGTGACCAGGGCCCGCAGCAGCATCGGCCTGGGGCCGAAGCGGTCGGCCAGCAGTCCCCAGAACGGGTTAGCCAGCGCACTCAGCCCTGGCGCCAGGCCAACCAGGAGCCCGGACCACAGGGCAGCCTCGGCCACCGACTCCACGCCCAACTCCCGGATGTACAGCGGCAGGAAGGGATTGGCGAAGTCGAAGCCGAGCCAGACGACGGCGACTGCCAGGGCAACGGCCATCTGGTTGCGAGTCAGGCCGAACGTCGCGCACCTCCGGGAGCGGCGAGTAGCAGTGGCCCGGGTCAGGACTGAGGACTGAGGACTGAGGACTGGGTGTCCTGAACTCAGTCTTCAGCGCTCAGTCCTCAGTCCTGACCCTGGCCGCCGAACGCTTCCGAGGCCTCCATAGTACCGGACCTGAGCCACCTTCGTCTCTCAAGGACTGATGTTTTGATATAATTTGCCAGTCCAACCGCCCGATCACCCGCTCCCGCGCCGCCTCCGCGCCCTCCGTCCGCCTGGCCATCTCGTCCGCCTCCTTGCTCCAGGAGGCATACCCCCTCCTCACCCAACGGTCCAGCGCCAGACGCGCTGCTGTGACAAGGTTGTGACCCACTCGCACTGCAGTCCATCGGGCCGCGGCTTCTATCAAAACATCAGCAGCGACCTTGATCCATGGGGGCGAGCTGGGCACCTTCACCTGTCGGTGAAGGTGCCCAGCTCGCCCCCATGGATCAAGGAGAGACTCCGGTATACGCGGCTCCGTTGACAACCGCGACAGACGCTCTATAGACTGGCTGGAGGCTGGTGAACTGCCGATCGGCAGTTCAGCGGCTTGGGACCGCTCCCTCACGGTCGCGGCTTGGATAGAGCCCCTCGCCCCAGTGGCACAGGCGGCTGGTGGCACAGGCGGCTGGTGGCACAGGCGGCTGGTGGCACAGGCGGCTGGTGGCACAGGCGGCTGGTGGCACAGGCGGCTGGTGGCACAGGCGGCTCGCCTGTGCCGCGACCGTGAAGGAGCGGGGCGTCCGGGACCAGCAATGAGAGGAGCCCTGCGCGTGGAGACTGCCCACGGAACCGCGGCCAGCAAGCAAGACGCCGCCCCTGCTCCCCAGAAGACGATCTTTGCCTACGACCGCTGGATAGAGAGCGTTGGCGTCCCCATTCACCGCGGCTTCTACATCTCCGACCTGAGAACCCTCGAGCTGGGGCGCTGGGAGGCGCGTGGCTGCGACGCAGCCTTCATCCAGCTCGCGGGGCAGGAGGGGGTGAGCGAGGCCCAGGTGACCGAGATCCCGCCGGGCGAGACGCTGCCTCCGCTGAAGCTGGCGCTGGACGAGTGCGTGTACGTGGTGGAAGGGCGCGGCCTGACAACGGTGTGGGGCGCGCACGGAGCCAGCAAGCGCAGCTTCGAGTGGCAGAAGCACAGCATGTTCATCCTGCCCCACAACTGCTTTCACCAGTTCAGCAACATGCAGGGCAACCGCCCGGTCCGCCTGCTCCACTACAACTACCTGCCGCTGGGCATGTCCGTCATCCAGGACCCGCGCTTCTTCTTCAACAACCCCTATGAGAGCCCGGCCGACGAGCACATCCACCAGCGCGACTTCTACTCGGTGGCGCAGACCGTCCGCCAGCCGGACGGCACCATCTGGGGCGACCGGCGCGCGTACTGGGTGGGCAACTTCTTCCCGGACATGCGCGCCTGGGACAAGCTCGATCCCAACACCGCCCGGGGTGCGGGGGGCCACAGCATCTTCATCCAGTTCGCCGGCTCGGAGATGTCCTGCCACATGTCGGTCTTCCCCGCGCGGACCTACAAGAAAGCCCATCGGCACGGGCCCGGGCGGGTGATCGTCATCCCGGCTGGCGAGGGCTACTCGGTCCTGTGGCAAGCGGGCCAGGAGCGGATCGTCGTCCCCTGGCAGGAGGCCAGCCTGTTCGTGCCGCCCAACAAGTGGTTCCACCAGCACTTCAACCTGGGCGCCGCCCCCGCGCGCTACCTGGCCTTCCATCCACCGATGCAGTTCCACGGCTACGCCGAGAAGATCGAAGACCGCGCCCGCGACCAGATCGAGTACCCCGACCAGGACCCGTGGGTGCGCATCCACTTCGAGGCGGAACTGGCGAAGCGCGGTCTCACCTCGCTGGTACCCCCCCAGGCGTACGAGGACCGGAACTTCCAGTGGAAACCAGGCTGAAAGGAGCACCGAGCGGCGCTGCCGCTCCGTGCTCCTCTTGCCGCTCCCCTGAGCGTGAGCCGTGCCATGCATGACGCGCACACGGTCCACGAGGATCCGCAGTTCGATCCCAACGTCGCCGGCGCGATCGTCGAGGACGTCGAAGGCCTCGAGCAGTTCTCCCTGACCTCGGTAGGCATCGACATCGGGTCGTCGACCTCCCACCTGGTGTTCTCCCACCTGACGCTCCGGCGCAAGGGCTCCGATCTCTCCGCCCAGTTCGAGGTGGCCGAGCGCGGGGTGCTCTACCGTTCTCCCATCCTGCTCACTCCCTACGTCTCCGGAACCCTGATCGACACCGAGCGGTTGCGGGATTTCATCCACGCCGCGTACCGCGAGGCGGGCTTCAGCGCAGACGACGTCGACACCGGGGCGGTCGTTATCACGGGCGAGGCCCTCAAGAAGGAGAACGCTCGGCCCATCCTGGAGTTCTTTGCCCAGGACTCGGGCAAGTTCATCTGCGCCTCGGCCGGCCCGAACCACGAAGCCCTCCTGGCCGCCCACGGGTCCGGCGCGGTCGCTCTCTCTCGGAACCAGCGGGCGACGGTCTTGAACGTCGATCTCGGCGGCGGCACCGCCAAGCTCTCTCTCATCCGTAACGGGCAGGTCGCTCAGACCGCGGCGGTCGAGCTGGGTGCGCGGCTCATCGCCTTCGACCGGGACGGTTTCGCCACCAGAGTGGAGAACCCCGCGCGGCGCATGGCGCGCGCGCTGGGGTACGACTTCGCCGTGGGCAGGCCGGTGGCGGCAGCCCAGCAGCGCGCCCTCGTGGACCTGATGGTAGACCTGCTATTCGAGATCATCGACACCGGCCCGTCGCCCCTGGCCGGCGAGCTGCTGCTCACCCCACCGCTGAGGGACTACCGCGGGCTCGACCAGGTCGACTGCCTCGTCTTCTCGGGAGGGGTGTCGGAGTACGTCTACGGGCGCGAGCGCGCCTCGTACGGGGACCTCGGCCCTCTGTTCGGCCAGCGCGTACATGCGCGGCTGTGCCAGCGCTCGAAGGAGCACCTGCTCCGGGAGCCGAGCGAAGGTATCCGCGCCACCGTGATCGGCGCGGGCGAGTACACCGTCCAGGCGAGTGGCAACACCAGCTACATCTCCAGCGAGCGCGTGCTGCCCGTGTTCGGGCTGAAGGTGGTCAAGGCGGTGGTCGAGGACGGCCACGCCGCGGAGGCCGAACTGCGCGCCGCGCTGGCCAGATTCGACCTGGAGCGCTTCACCTCAGGGCTCGCGCTGGCGCTCTCGCTCGCCGAGCCGCTGAGCTACCGCTCGCTCCGCCGCGTGGCCGAAGGCATCGCGGCGCTCGTCCAGCAGTCCGACAGCTCCACCGCCCCGCTCTTTCTGCTCCTGGACGCCGACGTGGCCAGGTCGCTGGGCGGGATCCTCAAGGAGGAGCTGGACCTGCCGCGCGAGCTCGTCGCCCTGGACGGGATCGAGGTCGGCGACCTGGACTACGTCGACATCGGCTGCCCGATGGGCGTCTCCGAGTCGCTGCCGGTGACGGTGAAGTCGTTGATGTTTCCGTAGGATGAAAACCCATTTTCACCAGAAACCGAGGAAAACCGAGTCTCGCTGAACCACGGCGGGGCGAGGTGTGCAATATGTGTTATAATGCTGGGCGCTTGCCGGGGGTCCAGCCCGCGACTGGCAGCAGGTAAAGGGAGGAGTGCCACGACCCACAGCAAGGGCACTGAAAGAAACAAGGGTACTGAAGCTGAAGCTGGAATCCAGAGCGTCCGGGTGCAGTGCGCGGACTGCCAGATGCACTTCTCCCTCTACCTGGTCATCCGTGCGGGCGAGCGCCCGTCGGTGGAGCGCAGCTCCAACGTGCGGCTCCGGAACGGCAAGTACGTCCACCTGTGTGGCGGCCCCCTCCGCCTCCTGGCCAACTAGCGGAGTCCTGAGTCAGGAGTCGGCCGACCGTGCCGGAGCTGGTGTATGAGCGGGAGGGGCCGCTTGCCCTGGTGACCTTCAACCGCCCCGAGGCCCGCAACGCCATGACCTTCGCCATGTACGAGGCGCTGTACGCGGCGTGCGAGCGAGTCGAGGCCGACCCCGAGGCGCGGGTGCTGCTGCTGCAGGGCGCGGGGGATCGAGCCTTCGTGGCCGGCACGGACATCAGCCAGTTCCGGGCCTTCCGCACCGCCCAGGATGGCCTGGACTACGAGGCGCGCATGGAGCGCGTGCTGGCCCGGCTGGAGCAAGTGGCCAGGCCCACCATCGCCCTGATCCGTGGCTACGCCGTGGGCGGCGGGGTGGGCATCGCTCTGGCCTGCGACCTGCGCCTGTGTACCCCGGACGCCCAGCTCGGAGTGCCGATCGCCCGCACTCTGGGCAACTGCCTGTCCACAGCCAACTACGCCCGCCTGGTGGACCTGATCGGCCCGGCGCGTACCAGGGAGCTGCTGTTCACCGCCCGGCTGGTGGGGGCGGAGGAGGCGCTGGCCCTGGGCCTGGTGAACCGGGTCGTGCCCGCCGACGAGCTCGAGACGCGCGGGCGCGAGCTGGCGCTGCAGATCGCCGCCAACGCCCCGCTCACGGTGCGTGTCTCCAAGGAGGCGGTGCGCAGGCTGCAGGTGTACCGCCGCGCCGTGTATGCGGACGACCTCATCGCCACCTGCTACACCAGCCGCGACTTCCGCGAGGGCGTCGCGGCATTCCTGGAGAAGCGCAAGCCGGTGTTCCGAGGAGAGTAGGAGGAGACGTGTACCACGGAGCCACGGAGACACGGAGTCTTCTTTAGAAAAAGCTCCGTGTCTCCGTGGCTCCGTGGTGAACGTCTCCTCGTCTCCAGGGTGAGAGGCGAAAGGCATTCACAAGGAGGCAGGTTCGTGGCCACACGTCGCAAGCCCCTGACCTTCTCCGGCATGGTCGACGCGCACGAGCGCGTGGCCGGCCGCGTCTCGTACGTCATCAACCTGGAGCTGCCCAGGATGCTGTGGGCGAAGCTGCTGCGCAGCAGCGTGGCCCACGGGCGGATCGTCCGCCTGGACGTGTCGCGCGCCCGCCGGGTGCCAGGGGTGGCGGGCGTGCTCACGGGCGCGGATGTGGCCCGGCGGACGGACCTGTTCCCCTCCTTCGGCCCCATCCTGCGCGACCAGCCGATCCTGGCGGTGGGCAAGGTGCGCTACGTGGGCGAGCCGGTGGTGGCCGTGGCGGCGGAGGACCTGGACGCCGCCCAGGAGGCGCTCGACCTGGTGGAGGTCGAGTACGAGGAGTTGCCAGGTGTCTTCGACCCGCTGGCCGCCCTGGCCCCGGATGCCCCGCTGGTCCACGAGCAGCCAGCCTGGGCCGGGGAGATGCTCGGCCACCTGGCCCTGCGGCCGAAGCCGAGCACCAACGTCTGCGCCCTCGCCCGGGTGCGCAAGGGCGACGTAGAGCGAGGCTTCGCCGAGGCCGACGAGGTCTTCGAGGACACCTTCACCAGCCCGGCCGTGCAGCAGGTCTCCCTGGAGACCCACGCCTGCCTCGCCCAGGTGGAGGACGGGCGCATCACCGTCTGGTCCACCGCCCAGATGCCGCACATGCTGCGCGGGCAACTGGCGGAGATCTTCAAGCGGCCGGCCTCGCACATCCGCGTCATCGTGCCCACCCTGGGCGGCGGGTTTGGTGGGAAGATCTATGCCACGATCGAGCCCATCGTGGCGCTGCTGGCCCAGGCGGCCCGGCGCCCGGTCAAGCTGCACCTGGCCCGCGAGGAGGAGTTCGTCACCATCCGCCAGCAAAGCACGGTGGTCACGCTGAAGACCGGGCTCAAGCAGGATGGCACCCTCGTGGCCCGCAAGGCCACGCTGCTGTTCGACAACGGCGCCTACGCCCACATCGGGCCCGGGGTGGTGAAGAACGGCAGTTGGGCCAGCACCGGGCCGTACGCCATCCCGAACGTGTGGGCCGACTCGTACGGCGTATACACCACCACCCCACCCGCCGGGGCGTTCCGGGGCTTTGGCTACTCCCAGGTGGCCTGGGCGCACGAGAGCCACATGGACCTGCTGGCCGAGCGCTTGGGCATGGACCCCTACGAGCTGCGGATGAAGAACCTGCTGGCGGACGGCCAGACCTTCTCCACCGGCCAGGTGATGGACGACTGCCACTTTCGTGAGCTGCTGGAGGCCGCGGCCCGGGGCATCGGCTGGGACGGGCAGGCCGGACCCGTGCGCCAGCGCAGCCGCGTGCGCGCCAAAGGGCTGAGTTGCCTCCTCAAGGCCACGCTGACCCCCTCCACCTCCAGCGCGAGTGTGAAGCTCAACGAGGACGGCAGCCTGAACGTGTTGACCAGCTCGGTGGAGATGGGCCAGGGGCTCAAGACGGCCCTGGCCGTCCTGGCGGCCGAGCAACTGGACCTGCCCATCCAGCACGTCCACGTCTCCGAGGTGGACACCGACGCTACGCCGTTCGACCAGGGGACCGTCTCCAGCCGCTCCAGCTATGCCATGGGCCGCGCCGTCACCCTGGCGGCGCAGCACCTGTGCGCGCAACTCCTGGACCATGCCGCCGAGCTGCTGGAGGCGCGGCGGGAGGACCTGGAAATCACGGGAGGCACGGTGCGGGTGCGGGGCGTCCCGGAGCGGGCGCTCGACTACGGCCAGCTCGTGCGCCAGACGCGGAGCGGCAACCTGCTCGGCCACGGCACCTACGCCTCGAAAGGCGGGGTCGATCCCCAGACCGGCCAGGGCATCGCCTCGGCCCACTTCCACCAGGCAGCCGGCGCGGCCGAGGTGGAGGTGGACCTGGAAACCGGCCAGGTCACCGTGCTGCGCTACCACGGCGCTGTCTACGCTGGGCGGGTGATCAATCCGGTGCAGACCGAGCTGCAGACCGAGGGCGGCGCCACCTTCGGGCTCGGCCAGGCGCTGTTCGAGGCGATGGTGTTCGAGCACGGCCAGCTCCAGAACGGCAATCTGGCCGACTACCTGGTGCCCAGCATCCAGGACGTACCCCGGATCGGCGTCTCCGTGCTGGAGCACCCGCGCGCGGAGAGCATCCACGGCATTGGCGAGCTCACCCTGCCGCCCGTGATGCCGGCCATCGGCAACGCGGTCGCCCGCGCCACGGGCGTGCGCATCGTGGACCTGCCCATCACCCCGGAGAAGGTGCTGCGCGCGCTACAGGAGCAGGGCACCCGCACCGGGGAGGTGCGGGCGGAGTAGACGGCCAGCCCTCTGGCCCGCAGTAGGGTGCAGCGGGCCAGGCTCACCCCTCTTGCAAGCCGCTGCAGGCAGCTACTCCGAGCCGAGCGCGCCCCACCTGGCACGGGCCATGCCCAGGCGGTGGCGGCCTGCCCCCGCGCGAGCCAAACTGGGGGCAGCCTGAAGAGGTGGTTCATGCATCGAGCACTCAGAATCCTTGCTATCGTCGGCGCAGCGCTCCTCGTCCTGGCGCCCGCTGCCTCGGCGCAGGAAGCTCCTTTCTGCTCATCAGGCCAGAGTCCGCAGTTCGTGTTCGGATTCGCCACGCTCAAGGCGGAGCTCGGCGATTTCATGGGCGAGCCACTCGAGTGCGAGCATGCTACTGCGCTGGGTGACACGCTGCAGCAGACCACGACCGGTTTCGCCTTCTGGATCAACGCCACCAACACCCCGACCTTCACGGACGGCTTCCGCCACTTCGCCCTGGTGGAGGAGGGGCTGCTCACCTGGGAAGGCACTTCTGCCGAGCCGCCGCCGGACGCAGTCCTGGTAGCCGGCGTCACGGTGGAGGGCCAACCGGAAGCGGTGGAGCAGGCGGTCGAGGCCCAGCAGGAGGCGGTGCAGGAGCAAGCCGAGGAGCAAGCCGAGGAGCAAGCCGAGGCCCAGGCCGAGGCCCAGGCCGAGGCCGAGCACGAGGCAGAACCCGAGGCTGGAGAGGATTGAGCCGGGGTCTTCTTTTCCAGAGCAAGTCCACGGTCGGACGGGCAGCGCGCTGCCCGTCCGACCGTGGACTTGCTCTGGAAGCTTCCTCGCAGAGCATCGGAGCGAGCGAGTTTCTGGTACACTGTGCCTGCTGAGGACACATGTCGCACCTGATCCTGCACGAGTTGCCCGAGTTGCGCCAGCCTATCTTGCTCGCGGCCTTCGCGGGCTGGCCGGACGCTGGCGAGGTCGCATCCGGGGCAGTACACTTCCTGCGCCGCGCGCTTCGGGCTCGCAAGTTCGCGGAGATCGACCCGCAGCCCTTCTACGACTTCACCAGGACTCGGCCCACCAGCCGCATGGTCGGCCCTGGCCTGCGCGAGCTGGTGTGGCCGAGCTGCGACTTCACTTGCTGCCAGGGTGACGGCGAGCGCGACCTGGTGCTGTTCCTGGCTCAGGAGCCCCAGCTCCAGTGGCAGACGTTCATCGGCGCGGTGCTGGAGCTGGCCGAGCAGGTGGGGGTGCAACTGCTGGTAGCGCTGGGTGGGACCTACGACAGCGTCGCCCACACCCGCCCGCCCGTGATCACCGGGTCTGCCAGTGAGAGCGTGCTGCGCAGGCGGCTCCAGCGGCTGGGCGTCGGGTTCAGCGACTACGAGGGGCCGACGAGCATCCACTCCGCATTGCTGCAAGCCGCTCGCGAGCGCCACCTGTCCGCGCTCAGCCTGTGGGGCCACGCGCCCCACTACGTGACCAACGTGCCGAACCCCAAGGTCAGTTACGGGCTGCTGGCCACGGCAGGACAGTTGCTGGGCTTCACCTGGGACCTGGTCGACCTCCAACGCGCGGGCGAGGCGTTGGCCGAGCAGGTAGATCAGGCGCTGGAGGAGAAGCCGGAGCTCAAGGAGTACGTCCGCCGGCTGGAGGGGCCGGCGGAACCAGAGCCGCCCGGCGAGCAGCCGTCCCGGGAAGGCGCCGGCCCCGAACTGCCCGCCCCAGAAGCAGTCGTGCGGGACCTGGAGGACTTCCTCCGCCAACTGCGCCAGGACGACGAACCGGACGAGTGACGGGGTCAGGAGTCGGGGGTCAGGGGGCGGGGGTGCGGCGACGCGGAGACAAGCTGCCTTCTGCCTTCTGCCTTCTGCCTTCTCGTCCCTGACCCCAGCGAGCGCACGGTGCCCGCCTCGGTGAAGGTGCGCAGCACGTGGACCGGCAGGCGCCCGCGCAGAACGATCCCGCCGGGCAGGTAGCGCTCGGAATCCACCACCAGCGCCTCGCTCCGGAACAGCGCCGCCAGGCCTCCGTCGGCGTACGGTACCTCGACCTCGACCTCGACCGCCGCCTGGCCCAGCTTGTGGGCGATGGCTGCCCGCAGTTCGTCCAGGCCGCGCTGGTGCAGGGCCGATACCAGGGGCCCTTCCTCGGTCAGCGACGGGGGCTGCCCATCCAGCAGGTCGGCCTTGTTGAGCGCGCACAGCAGCGGCTTCTCGCCCAGGTCCAGCTCCTCCAGCACGTCGTACACCGCGGTAGCCTGGTCGCTCGCCATCGGGTGAGAGGCGTCCACCACGTGGAGCAGCAGGTCGGCGTCCCGCAGCTCCTCCAGGGTGGCCCGGAAGGCGGCCACGAGCTGGTGGGGTAGCTTCTGGATGAAGCCCACGGTGTCGGACAGCAGCGCCCAACCGCCATCCGGGAGCTGCATGCGGCGGATGGTGGGATCCAGGGTCGCAAAGAGCCTGTTCTCGGCCTCCACCTCGGCCCCGGTGAGCGCATTGAACAGCGTCGACTTCCCGGCGTTGGTGTAGCCGATCAGCGCCACCACGGGCAGCTTGTCGGCACGGTGCGCCCTGGCCCGCGCCCGGCGCGTCCGCACCGTCTCCAGCTCGCGTCGCAGCGCGGCCATGTGCGCGCGCACCTGGCGGCGGTCCAGCTCGATCTGGGTCTCGCCAGGGCCACCCCGGGTGCCGGTCCCGCCCCGCTGCCGCTCCAGGTGACTCCACGCCCCGGCCAGGCGGGGGAGCAGGTATTCCAGCCGCGCCAGGTCCACCTGGAGCTGCGCCTCGCGGGTGTGGGCCCGCTGAGCGAAGATGCGCAGGATCAGCTCGGTCCGGTCCATGACCCGCACTCGCAGGTCGCGCTCCAGGTTGCGCTGCTGCGCGGGGGAGAGCTCGTCGTCGCAGACCGCGAGCTCGAAGCCGAGCTGGTCGCGTAGCGCCGCCACCTCCTCGACCTTGCCCCGGCCAATGAAGGTGCGCGGGTCCGGCCGGCTGCGGTGCTGGACCGTGCGGCCCACCACCTGCAGCCCCGCGGTCTCGCCCAGACGAGCCAGCTCGTCCAGCGATTCGTCGGCGCCCCACCCCTCGGCCTGGGGCCACTCCAGGGCAAACAGGAACGCCCGCTCGCCCACAGGCTGCGAGGCATCAGCTCGCCGCAGGACGAGCTCGACGCTGTTATGGTGCTGAGTTGACATCAACGGTATTGTACCAGGGATTGGGGGTGCTTCGTGGGGAGTATGGTGGAGGTTGAAGGCGCCACGGCGCCTTCAACCTCCACCACCTTTACACAGCAGCCTGGCTCGGGCGGCCCGGGTGCCCCAGGGCCGCCAGGAGCTGGCCAAGCTGGGCCGGGGAGCCGGTCGTCCACCAGTCGACCTGGCTGGGCTGGGTGTCGGGCGCGCGCAGGCCGTGCTGGTCCAGCACCCGCGCGAGCTGGCGGGCGACCGCGGGCGCGGGATTGACCACCTGCACCTCCGGCCCGCACAGCGCCTGGATGCGCGCCTGCACCAGGGGATAGTGGGTGCAGCCCAGGACCACGACGTCCACCTGCTGGGCGAGCAGCGGCTCCAGGTAGCGCCCCAGCGCCGCCTCCAGCCTCGGGCCGCCCAGCTCGCCCTGCTCGATCAGCGGCACCAACTCCGCGCACTCCTGGACGAAGACCCGCGCCTCTCGGGCGTAGCGCTGGATGAGCCGCGCCAGCCGCTCGCTCTCAGCGGTGCGAGGCGTGGCCAGGACGCCAATGCGCCCACTGCGGGTCAGCGCCGCCGCGGGCTTGACCGCCGGCTCCATGCCGACCACGGGCACCTCGAGCTGCGCCCGCAAGGTGTCCAGCGCAGCCGCGGAGGCCGTGTTGCAAGCGACCACCAGCGCCTTGGCGCCCCGCGCCAGCAGCCAGCGGCCCACCTGGAGCGAGCGCTGGCAGATCTCCTCTACCGAGCGCTGGCCATAGGGACACCAGGCAGTATCCGCCAGGTACAGCACGTCTTCGCGCGGTAGGAGTACACCCACCTCACGCAGGACGGAGAGTCCGCCCACGCCCGAGTCAAAGAGACCTACGGGACGGGGATCAGCCATGGCCAGTGCTGAGTCCTGAGTCCTGAGTCCTGAGTGCTGAGTG
>JACQUR010000288.1 GCA_016210245.1 Chloroflexota bacterium | reverse complement strand
GACTGTCGACTGTCGACTGTCGACTGTCGACTGTCGACTGTCGACTGTCGACTCCGCAGAGGACATACCTTGCCCCAACAGACAGTCTACTGGTCAGCGCTGGAGATCGCGGTCCTGGTCGTCTTCGCGGCCGGCCTGTATGGGAACGCGCGTTTCTGGCTCCAGGGCGGCATCCGCCCCGGCCGGCCGGCCGGGGCGGGGGACAAGGCGCGGCTGATCCTGGGCGGGCTCGGGGCCGTGCTCCGCCCGCGCGTGCTGGGGGGGGTGCTGCTCGACGCGCTCTTCCAGCGACGGCTGCTCCGCCTCAGCCCGGTGCGCTGGCTGGCCCACGCCTGCCTGTTCTGGGGCATGGGCGGGCTCTTCTTCATCGGCAGCGTGGGGCTGATGCTGGCCGAGCGGGGGCTGGTCTCAGTCACCAAGGACACGCCCTGGTTCGCGCTGGTGAACGACCTGGCCGGGCTCCTGGTGATCTTCGGAGCCGCCATGGCCGCCTCTCGCGGCGCTGCGCGCAAGGCCAGCGCGCTCGAGGCCTTGCGCGGCGGGCGCGGGCTGGCGCTGGGGCTCGCGTTCCTCCTCGTCTCGGGCTACGGCGTGGAGGGCGCCCGGATGGTGGTCGAGCAGGTCCCGCCGGCCGCCGGGTGGTACTCGTTCGTGGGCTACCCGCTGGGGCGCGCGCTGGCCGCGCTGCCGCTCGATTGGACCCTGGCGTATCGGGTCGTCTGGTGGCTCCACGCCGTGGCCGGGATGGCCTTCGTCGCCTACGTCCCGTACAGCAGGCTGCTCCACCTGCTGACCGGCCCCCTGACCCTCGCGGCCAGCGCAGCCCGGCGGCGGCCCTCTGCCGCGGCGGTGAGCGGGCAGGCCCGTGCCTCGTAGCCTCGACAACTTCTCGATCAAGCAGCTCCTGGAGCTGGATGCCTGCACGCGCTGCGGCGCCTGCGTGGAGGCGTGCGACGCCTACGCCGAGACGCAGGAGGCTGGCACGGCGCCCGCGGCCAGGCTGCAGGAGTCCAGGCGGCTGCTCAAGGCCGAGCACGGGCTGTCCTGGCTGGCCCGGCTGCGCGGCTCGCCGGCCGTGAGTGACGGCGAGTGGCAGGCGCTCGCCAAGGACGCTTTCCGCTGCACCCTCTGCGGCCGCTGTGGCAGCGCCTGTCCGGTCACCATCAGCCTGCGCGACCTCTGGCTCTCGATGCGCCAGGAGCTGGTCTGCCGGGGTCTGTATCCCGAGAAGCTGGACCTGGCCCGCGACGCCATCCGCCAGCAGCACAACGTGGTCAACTACCCCAACGAAGAGCGAGCGATGTGGGTCGACTACATGGCCGCAGCGCCTGCGGATGGGTACCAGCGCCCCACTGCCGAGATGGTCTACTTCGTCGGCTGCGTCGCCTCCTTCTCCCCCGCGGTCCAGAGCATCCCGGAAGCGTTCGTGCAACTGCTCACCAGGGCAGGGATTGACTTCACCATCCTGGGTGAGCGAGAGTATTGTTGTGGCTTCCCGCTGCTGGCCGCCGGGATGCGCGACGAGATGGAGGCGCTCAAGCGCCACAACATTGAGACGATCCGACAGATCGGAGCGAAAACCGTCACCTTCACGTGCCCCTCGTGCTACAACACCTGGGTACACGAGTATGGCCCCGAGCTGCCGGACGTCGAGCTGGTCCACTCGACCCAGTTGCTCGCCCGGCTCATCGGGGAGGGCAGACTCAAGCTGAAGGACAGCGCGCTGCGCGTGACGTACCACGACCCGTGCGACCTGGGGCGCAACTCCGGCGAGTACGAGGCGCCGAGGCGGGTGCTGGAGCAGTTGCCCGGCGGGACCTTCCTGGAGGTCCAGCCCAATCGCGCCCAGGGGCTGTGCTGCGGGGGAGGCGGGGACCTGGAGATTGCCGATCCCACCCTGGCGGGCGGCATGGCCGGGCGTACGCTGGGCGCCTTCGAGGCCACCGGCGCCGAGGTGCTGGTGACCGCCTGCCAGCAGTGCAAGCGCATGTTCCAGGCCGCCAGGGACAAGCGGGGCGCCGGCATCGGGATCCTGGACATCGCGGAGTTGGTGCTGCGGGTCTCCGAGGAGACGGGGAGCGATGGCGCAAGTTGACCAGTTCGAGCTGCCTGACGATCTCTACTACGATCGCAAGGACCACCTCTGGGCGCGCCTGGAGCAGGGCAGGGTACGGGTTGGCCTGGACCAGTTCGGCCAGAAAGCGGCTGGGACGGTGGCCTACGTCAAGCTGATGCCGGTCGGCAAGGTGGTGGCTAAGGGGCGGGCGTTCGGCTCCCTGGAAGCGGGCAAGTACATCGGCCCGCTCAAGGCCCCGGTGAGCGGCAAGCTGGTGGAGGTCAACGCGGCCGTGCTGGCCACCCCCGGGCTGGTCAACACCGATCCGTACGGGGAGGGCTGGTTCGTGGCTATCGAGCCCTCGAACCTCCAGGCCGACCTGGCCGACCTGGCGCACGGCCCGGACGTCCAGACCTGGCTGGAGAGCGAGATGAACGACTATCGAGCCCGGGGGCTGTTCCCGAGCTAGCGCGGCGCACAGGCGAGCCGCCTGTGCCGCCAGGCTCCCTGGACTGAAGGCAAGGTTGGGATCTCCAGACCGTGATGAAGGTGTCCTCGGGAGAGGGACGTGTACCACGGAGACACGGAGACACGGAGTCTTCTTAGAAAAAGCTCCGTGTCTCCGTGGCTCCGTGGTACACGTCTCCTGGCAAGCGAGACTATGAGGGTTTCACCCTGGCTTCAGTCCAGTATCGCCCACCTCAAGTTGGGAGGCACGTGATGGCAACGATCCGGCTGCTCGACGTCGGCCTGGTTTCCCCTCTCCGCTCCCAGACCCTGTACCACGCCGTAGCCTACGCCCTGGACGCGACCACGCCGGACACGATCATGCTGGTCAGCTCCGACCAGCCCTACGTGTGCGTCGGCTTCCACCAGGAGGCCGAGAAAGAGGTCGACCTGGACTACTGCAGCGAGCACGGCCTGCCGGTGCTGCGGCGCGAGGTCGGCGGCGGGGCCGTGTACCTGGACAGCGGGCAGGTGTTCACCCAGTGGATCTTCCAGCGGCGCCACCTCCCGGCCGACCTGGGCGAGCGCTTCCGGCTCTACGTCGGCCCGCTGGTCGAGACCTACCGCGCCCTCGGGGTCAATGCTACCTACCGGCCGATCAACGACATCCACGTGGAGGGGCGCAAGATTGGAGGCACTGGCGCCGCCTCGATCGGCGAGGCCGAGGTGGTCGTGGGCAGCCTGATGCTCGACTTCAACTTCGAGCTGATGGCGCGCGTGCTCAAGGTGGCGTCCGAGAAGATGCGGGACAAGATCTACCAGAGCCTGAACGAGTACATGACCACCCTGACCCGCCAGCTTGGCCAGCCACCCGACCGCCAGGCGGTCCAGCAGCGCTACGTCGAGCAGTGTACCCGGGCGCTGGGGTGCGAGATCGTGCCCGGCGAGCTGACCGAGCGGGAGCTGGCGGTGGCGCGGGAGCTGGACGAGCGCTTCGCCTCCGACGAGTGGCTGCACCAGAAAGGCGGCCTGCGCCAGCAGGGGGTCAAGATCCACGAGGACGTGCGCGTGGTCGAGGCGGCCCACAAGGCGCCGGGCGGCCTGGTCCGCGTGACCGCTCGCCTGCGGCACGGGCGGATCGACGACCTGACTCTGTCCGGCGACTTCACCATCCTGCCCGCGTTCGGCACCGGCGCGCTCGAGCAGGCGCTGCGGGGCATGAGCCTCGACGCCGAGGCCTGCACGCGCCGCGTCGAGGAGGTCTACCGGGCGCTGGGCCTGCAATCGCCCGGGCTGACGCCCGAGGCCATCGCCCAGGCCGTGCTCGCCCTCGCCTCGCCGCCGGCGTAGAGCCTCGAAGGAGGCCCATGGCCACTCGGCGCAGGGAGTCCCATCTCCACCGCTATCGCCAGATCGCCGACGTGCTGGCTCGGCACGGGCTGGGCTACCTGGTCAGCGTGCTCGGGCTGGAGCGGTTCGTCCCCTTCCACCGTGGACTGCTCGGCCACCCGCCCCGGGTGCGGGCCTACACCCGGCCCGAGCACGTGCGCATGGCGCTCGCACAGTTGGGCGCTACCTTCATCAAGCTCGGCCAGATCCTCTCCAGCCGCGCCGATCTGCTGCCGCCCGAGTACCAGGTCGAGTTGGCCCGCCTGCAGGACCAGGCTCCGCCCGTGCCGAGCGAGGCGGTGCGGGCCGCGCTGGTGGCCGAGCTGGGTCGACCCGTCGACGAGGTCTTCGCCACGTTCGACCCCACGCCGCTGGCCGCGGCCTCCATCGGCCAGGTCCACGCCGCGACGCTCCTGGATGGCACCGAGGTGGCGGTCAAAGTGCGTCGCCCGGGCGTCGTGGAGCAGGTCGAGCAGGACCTGGAGATCCTCCAGAACCTGGCCGTGGGCGCGAGTCGCCGCTGGGAGCTGGCCGACCAGTACGACCTGGTCGGGCTGGCGCAGGAGTTCGCCCAGACGCTCCGGGCGGAGCTGGACTACGTGCGCGAGGGGCGCAACGCCGAACGCTTCGCCGACAACTTCCGCCGCGCCCCGGACCTGCACATCCCCCGCGTGTTCTGGGAGACGACCACCGCGCGCCTGCTCACCCTGGAGCGCATCCGAGGGATCAAGATCGATGACCTGCCCGCGCTGCAGGCGGCCGGGATCGACCGCCAGGCGCTGGCCGAGCGAGCGGCGCGCATCACCCTGAAGATGGTCTTCGAAGACGGCTTCTTCCACGCCGATCCCCACCCGGGCAACTTCTTCGTCGAGCCGGATGGCCGCATCGGGCTCGTCGACTTCGGCATGGTGGGCACGGTCGACGAGCGCACCCAGGAGCACCTGGTGCGCCTCCTGCTGGCGGTGACCAGCCAGGACACCGAGCGGCTGGTGGACGCGCTGCTGGAGCTGGGCGTGGCGCGGCGGCGGGTCGAGCGCGACTTGCTGCGGCGCGACCTGGAACACCTGGTGGCGCGCTACTACGGGCTGCCGTTGGGGGAGATCGCGCTCGGCTCGCTGCTGGCCGACGCGCTGGCCGTCGTGCGGCGCCACCACCTGCAGTTGCCGCCCACCCTGGCCCTGCTGTTCAAGACGGTAGTGATGAGCGAGGGGCTGGGGGCGCGGCTGGACCCGAGCTTCAGTTTGACGACCGTGCTCGCGCCTTATGCCGAGCGACTGCTGCTGCGCCAGTACTCGCCTCTCGTATGGGCGCGACGGCTGCTCCAGGCCAGCCTGGACGCGGCGCGGCTGGGGGTGGAGTCGCCGCAGCAGGTGCGGCGGATCATCTCGGAGCTGGAGCGGGGCGGCCTGGAGGTGGGCATGCGCCCAACGGGCTTCGAGCCGCTGGTCCGCCGCTTTGAGCGCCTGGCCAATCGCATCGTGCTCGGGATCATCGCCGCCGCCTTCGTCAATGGCCTGGCGGTGCTCACCTCGGTCTATCGCCCGCCCGGGCTGGAGCAGTGGGCGGGAGTCATCTTCGCCGGGGGCTTCCTGGTCGCCGCGGCCCTGGGCGCCTACCTGGCCTGGAGCATCCTGCGCTCGGGGCGCGGCTGAGGTGTGCGATCGGTTGTGGGGCCGTGGCTTACCGCCCTCCATGTGCCCCTTCGCCCGCCAAGTCGGGCGACTTCCCCGTTTCGAGCAGTCGAGTGAGCCGGCTGACGATCTCGTCCAGGACTTCTGGCTCCAGCCGGCCCAGCACGCCCGCCAGCAAGGCATCGGAGAGTGAGGCGACTTTCGCGACACGGAAGACCGACGTTACCTTCAGCCCCGAGCTTCTGAAGGCGGGGTGAGTCGGATCGAGGACCACGTCAAGGCCAGGTACGGCCTGGCCTAGCGGTGATGAGATGAACAGCACGATGAAGTCACGGTAGCTGCCTGGGATCTCGGCCAGGACCAGCACCGGCCTCAACTTTGCGCCGCTATGGTCGGTGAAGGGGAAGCGCGCCAGGACAATATCGCCACGTCGGGGCACTAGCGCGCGTCCTCCTCGGAGTAGATGTCCTCGGCCGGGTCGCGCAGCCACGCCCAACTCGGATCGTGCTCCAGCAAGGCCAGCAGCGCGTCGTCAGTCGGTTCCTCGGTCAGGACGATCACCTCGGCTTCTTGCCCCTTTTGAATTGGCAGGCCGCGCAGGTGCAGCTCACCGTCTGCCTCTGCCGTGGCTCGAATGCGTATCGGACTCATCGCGCTCTCCTATCAAGCCGGCCATACTGCAGATTCCTTCTGGCGCGGCTTCGCTCCGCGCTCTTCCAGCAGCCGCTCCATGATCCACATCAATTCGGCCTCCTCTTCCAGGGATTTGAACCGAGGGACCTGATTGGCTGCTTCCTTGTGCGCTGACATCCGTTTCACCATTCCAGTCGTCCCAGAGCAACTCCAGAATTGGCATCGAGCACCTTTCGTGTTAAACAGTGTATGACAAAGTTAAACAGACGTCAAAGAGGCAGGAGAAGCCAGGCCAGGGCAGTCGCCCGGACCAGCGTGACGCTGACTTGTCAGCAAGGATCTTCCACCAAGAGGCGATAGAGAGTTGACATTGTCAGGCAGGGTAGCTAGAATGCTTCCGATGGACCTCGACGTTCTGCAATCGATCGATCCGCGCGCGCTCGGCAGGCGACTCCAGCAGGCTCGCAAGGCGCGGGGACGCACGCAGCAGGAGGCGGCGGATCTGCTCGGCGTGGCACGAACCACGCTGACGGCGATCGAGCAAGGTGGGCGACGTATCCAGCCGCCCGAGCTCGCCCGCCTGGCGGGCTTCTATGGTCGCAGCGTCGGGGAGTTCCTGCGGCCGGGCGAGCCGGTCGAGGCCCTGGCGGAGCAACTCCGCGCCGCGCTGGCACCCGCGGCGTCGGTGGAGGCCGAGCTAGCCCCGTGTACCTGGGAGCTGCAGCGCCTGTGCGAGGACTACCTCGAGCTCGAGCAACTCTGTGGGGCCCCGTTGCTGCGGCAGTATCCGCCGCCCTGCCAGATCCAGGGCATTGCGCCGGAAGCCGCTGCCGAGGACGTGGCCAGCGCCGAACGGAATCGCCTTGGACTGGGCGATGGTCCGCTGCTCAACCTGCGTGAACTCCTCGAGCACGACGTGGGGCTGCGGATCTTCCACATGGACCTCCCCGCGCGCGTCGCCGCGATGTTCGCCTACACCGAGCAGCTCGGAGGGTGCATAGCGGTGAATGGGAAGCACCCTGAGGAGCGGCGTCGTCTGTCGCTTGGCCACGAGTACGGGCACTTCCTCACCAGGCGCTACAAACCCGAAATCGCCCTCCTGGGGCGCCACCTCCGCCAGCCGGAGCTGGAGCGCTTCGCAGACACGTTCGCCCGCGCCTTCCTGATGCCAGCCGTCGGCCTGAGTCGGCGCTTCAACGAGTTGCGGCGCAGCCGGGAAGGGCGCACCACCCCCGCTGACCTGTGCGTGCTGGCCCACGTCTACTTCGTGTCGGTGGAGGCCCTGGCGCTACGCCTGGAGGAGTTGCGGCTCCTGCCCACGGGTACCTGGGACCGCCTCCAGCCGGCTGGCTTCCGTGTGCGCGAGGCACAGGCGCGCCTCCAGTTGCCCCAGCGCCCGGCCGTTGACTGGCCTCTGCCCAGGCGCTACCTCTACCTGGCGGCGGAGGCCTTCGAGCGGGGTGATCTGAGCGAGGGCCAGTTCGCACGCCTCCTGCGAGTGGACCGTCTGGAAGCGCGCCGCCTGGCCGCCGAACTGGCCAGCAGCCCCGTTGTCTCCGAGGAGGGGACCGTCGAGGAGGTGCCGTTGGAGCTAGGCTTGGATTTCGCACATGCGCGATCGGAGGTGAGCGAGTCGGGTGAGCGGGGTCTGGCATAGCGGTCGCACTCCCTCCCGCGCTACCCTCGCCGGAGCAGGCTGGGGCGCGGAAGGGAGTGCGGATGACGGTGCAG
>JACQUR010000298.1 GCA_016210245.1 Chloroflexota bacterium | reverse complement strand
GCGCGAGGGCGAGGCGCTGGGGCTGGTGGGGGAGAGCGGCTGCGGCAAGTCGGTGGGCGCCCTGTCCCTGATGCGCCTGGTGCCTTCGCCACCCGGCCGCACCGTGGAGGGCGAAGTGCTCTTCCAGGGGCGCGACCTGCTCAAGCTGTCAGACGACCGGATCCGGCGCGTGCGCGGCAACGAGATCGCCATGATCTTCCAGGACCCGATGACCTCCCTCAACCCGGTGCTGACCATCGGGCGGCAGATCACCGAGGCGCTGGAGCTGCACAAGGGCATGAACGGCTCGACCGCGCGCAAGCGGGCGATCGAGCTGCTGGACCTAGTGGGCATTCCGGCCGCGGCCGCCCGGATCGATGACTACCCGCACCAGTTCTCGGGCGGGATGCGCCAGCGGGTGATGATCGCCATGGCCCTGTCGTGCGATCCGAAGCTGCTGATCGCCGATGAGCCCACCACCGCCCTGGACGTGACCATCCAGGCGCAGATCCTCGACCTGATCAAGCGCCTGCAGAAGGACCTGGGGATGGCGCTGATCCTGATCACCCACGACCTGGGCGTGGTGGCCGGGATCGCGGACAAGATCCGCGTCATGTACGCCGGCTACATCGTCGAGTCAGCGCCCTCGGACGAGGTGTTCCGCAACCCGCGCCACCCCTACACGTTGGGACTGCTGCGCTCGATCCCCCGCATCGACGAGCCCAGGAAAGAGAAGCTCATCCCGATCGAGGGGCTGCCACCGGACCTGATCAACGCGCCGCCCGGTTGTCCCTTCGCGCCCCGCTGCGCGTACGCGCTGGACCGTTGCCGACAGGAGAATCCATCGCTCGCCTCAGTGGCGGAGGACCATCGGATCGCCTGCTGGGCGGACGTGAGGGAGGGGGTTGGGCGTGAGCGCTGAGACGCAGAGGCAGAGCGCGGCCACGCAGCAGCACACCAACGGGCAGGTGCTGGTCGAGGTCAAGAACCTCAAGATGTGGTTCCCGATCACCCAGGGGCTCATCCTGCAGCGCCAGGTCGGCTGGGTGCGGGCCGTGGACGACGTCAGCTTCTTCATCCGCGCTGGAGAGACGCTCGGGCTGGTGGGTGAGTCGGGCTGCGGCAAGTCCACCACCGGGCGCACCCTGCTGCAGCTCTACCGGCCAACAGCGGGCCAGGTGCTGTTCCAGAGCAAGGATCTAACCCGCATGGGCGGTGGCGACCTGCGCCGCATGCGGCGGGCGATGCAGATGATCTTTCAGGATCCCTATGCCAGCCTGAACCCGCGCATGACGGTGGGCAGCATCATCGGCGAGCCGCTGGAGATCCACAACCTGGCCCGCGGGCGCGAGAAGCAGGAGCGCATCCAGGAGCTGCTGCGTCTGGTGGGCCTGAACCCTTACTTCGCCAACCGCTACCCCCACGAGTTCAGCGGCGGGCAGCGCCAGCGCATCGGCATCGCCCGTGCCCTGGCGGTGCAGCCATCCTTCATCGTGTGCGATGAGCCCATCTCCGCGCTGGACGTGTCCATCCAGGCCCAGATCATCAACCTGCTGGAGGAGCTGCAGGGGCAGTTCGGGCTGACCTACCTGTTCATCGCCCACGACCTGGCGGTGGTGCGCCACATCTCCGACCGCGTGGCGGTGATGTACGTGGGCAAGCTGGTGGAGGTGACCAGCCGCGACCTGCTCTACGAGCGCCCGCTCCACCCCTACACCCGGGCGCTGCTCTCCGCCGTGCCGGTGCCGGACCCTGCCCTGGAGAAGAAGCGTTCGCGCATCATCCTCACCGGCGACGTCCCCAGCCCGGTGAACCCACCCCCGGGCTGTCGCTTCCATCCTCGGTGCCCCTTTGCCAGAGACGAGTGCCGCCAGGCCGAGCCCACGCTGGTGGAGGTGGAGCGAGACCACTGGGTGGCCTGCCATTACTGGAACGAGCTCCAGGCGAAGGCGGCGGCCCCGACGGTGACCTAGACTGAAGCCACGGTGGGATCTCCAGACCGTCGAGGAGACGTGTACCACGGAGACACGGAGTCACGGAGTCTTTCTAGAAAAAGCTCTCCGTGACTCCGTGTCTCCGTGGTACACGTCTCCTCCGGCCACTGCGAGGGAAATGGCGTGCTGAAGGACCTGCGCAGCTTCCTCCAAGTGCTGGAGGAGCGGGGCGACCTCGCCCACATCACCGAGCCAGTCGACCCGCGCTTCGGCGTGGCGGCGGGCATGCAGCGAACGTCGTCGATCCAGGGGCCGGCGCTGTGGTTCGACCACGTGGTCGGCTCGTCCATGCCGGTCGTGGGCGCGCTGTACGCGGCCCGGCGCCGCGCCCTCTGGGGGCTGGAGACCACCCCGTCCGAGCTCTTCGACCGGTTCGTGTCCGGGCTCAAGCACCCTCTTCCCCCGCGCCTCGTCTCAGACGGCCCCTGCAAGGAGGTCATCCTGGCCGGCGATGACGCCGACTTCGGGCAGCTCCCCGTCTGCACCCACAATCGCAAGGACGCTGGCGCCTTCATCACCATGGGCCTCCAGATCGCCCGCCATCCCGCCTACGGCAGCAACGTCTCGATCCACCGCATGCAGATCTTCGATGCCAGGACCGCGGGGATGCTGTGCGTGCAGCCCCAGCACCTGGGGGTGTACTACGCCGAGGCCGAGGCGCGGGGGGAGCCGCTGGAGGTCGCCGTCGCCCTGGGCTGCGACCCGTACACCACCTTCTGCTCGCAGGTCCAGGGCTCGATCTACCTGGACGAGTTCGCCGTGGCCGGGGGCTGGATGGGCGAGCCGGTGGAGCTGGTGCGGTGCGAGACCATCGATGTGGCTGTCCCGGCCACCAGCGAGATCGTGCTCGAAGGGGAGCTGCTCCCGGGTGAGCGCCGCTGGGAGGGGCCGTTCGGCGAGTACCCCGGCTACTACAGCCCGGCCGGCCCGCGCCCCGTGTTCAAGCTCAAGGCCATCACCCACCGCCGCAACCCGATCTACCTGGCCGGCATGGCTGGCATGCCGCCCACCGACAACCACGGGATGAAGGACATTCCCTTCGAGGCGATGCTCTACGATCGCCTGCGCCAGATCTGCCCGACCATCCGCGACGTGTGCTCCACCATCGGCGGGGTGTGCAAGCACGTGGTCATCTCCATGCGCCCCACCTACCTCTCCCAGGCGCGCGACGTGCTGCTCGCCGCGCTCACGACCGAGCGCATTCGCCCCAAGTTGGTGATCGTGGTCGACGAGGACGTCGACGCGCGCGACCCGGTCCAGGTGGAGTGGGCGCTGGCCACCCGCTTCCAGGCCGACCGCGACACCGTCGTCTTCCCGCGGGCCGTCGCCCAGTGGCTCGACCCCTCCACTCCCCTGCCGGACATCGGCACGGTCATGGGCATCGACGCCACGCGCCCATACGGGCAGCCGTTCTGGGAGAAGGTGGACGTGCCGGGAGCGGACAGCTTTGTGATCCCGGGCTGGACGGACCAATGAGACAGAAACTGCGTGCCATCTTTCGGGATGCTGCTGAAGAGGCGCTTGCAGCTCGCTGACGAGGCCCTGAGCGACGCCAGGTACCTTCTGCGGGACGACAGGCTCAAGGCGGCCGCCGTCAATAGAGCCTACTACGCGGTGGGGCGGGCTGCCTCCATCAGTCACGGCAAGCGCCGGTGACCACCCGGATCTGGTATCAGTACGCCTGGGCCCGCAACTGCCCGAACCCGGAGAGGTCGATGGCGAAGGCGATGTCCTCCACGTGGGTAGTGTAGGGACCGTCAGCCGGGGTGTTGGCGAACAGGTAGCGTTCCCCGCCCAGCGCCCGCTCCACGGGCGGCAGCTCCACCCGCATCTCGCGGTTGCCGGTGCTGGCGATGGCCCGGGCCTCCGGCACGTGGTAGATGAGCGGGAAGTCCGTCCCGTCCGCCCCGCTCATCTCGTAGCTCACCAGGACCGTCTGGATGCCCAGCGCCTCGCACGCCTGGCAGCACAGCATCTGGTCGACGATCGAGTTGCCGCCTCCCTCCTGGGTGAGCACCACCCCCTGGGCACCCAACTGCCTGGCCAGCTTGGCCGCGAACCAGGCCCGCTGCTCCTTGTGGGTATCGGTCAGGTGGTGGCGGGTGTCCAGCACCACCCCGGCGAAGTCCACCTCCTTCCCGTGGCGGCGGTACATCGCCCGCACCACCTGGTTGTCCTGAAAGGCATAGGTGGAGACCGAGGCAGGGGACATGTTCCCGTTCACCACGACCCCATCGGCCAGCTCGTTGGGGTGCAGCAGCGTCGGCACGGTCGCCGCGGCGGTCGCTTCCCCGTACAGGTAGGTGT
>JACQUR010000287.1 GCA_016210245.1 Chloroflexota bacterium | reverse complement strand
GGCCCACACTCCCGGCGAGGTCGGCGCTCCCAGACCTGGCCTGTGCCACCTCCCACGCAAAACCATGACCCGCACCCGACCCCCTGAGTTCTGGAGCATGGAGCCCTGCTGTTTGACAGCGCCTCACCAGGCTTGCTAGGCTCCCGCCTGGCGGTACGCGCGCAGCGTGTACTGGACTCTGGATCTCGGAGGTATGCCACCCATGGCCACCGCCAGCGCGGACGCGCCCCCCGGCACCATCGTGCGCGCGCAGGTCATCCCGCCCAGGGAGTACCTGGGAGTGGAGCTCCGCAAGGGCCAGGTGCTGCGGCTGATCGACGTAGAGGGCAAGCAGGTGCCCGATCTCGTGTGCTTCAACCTGCACGACCCCACCGAGAAGCTGTCCTGCAACAACTCCCGCCTCATCCAGAAGCGCTGGCTGCTCACCACCGGCCACGTCCTGTACTCGGACGAGGGCAACGAGATGCTGGCCATAGTGGCCGACACGGTGGGTACCCACCACGCCTCGGGCGGCTGCTGCAACGAGGGCGCCAACTACCGGCGCTACGGGACCCGCGGCACTCGCAACTGCCGCGAGAACATGGCCCTGGCCGCCGCTCCCCTGGGCATCACGCAGAAAGACATCCCGGGTGCCTTCTGTCCATTCATGAAGGTGGTCCAGTACCCGGACGGGCGCTACGAGATCGAGGAGCCCGATTCCAGGCCGGGCGACTACCTGGACCTGCAGGCGGAGATGGACCTGTTCGTGGCTATCTCGAACTGTCCTCAGGAGCGGAACCCCTGCAACGGCTTCAACCCCACCCCGTTGAAGGTCGTGGTCTACGAAGCTGCACCGTAGAGGGCCTTTGCTCACCGCCGAGACGCCGAGACGCCGAGAGGCTTTGTCTGGAAGCTGAGCCTCTCGGCGTCTCCGCGTCTCGGCGGTGAGCGCACCGGGCCGGACGATTCAATGCACCGGCGCGGCGCTCGGGGATTCGCCGCCTCGCCGTCGTCTGTGGGCTGCCTCTGGAATCATCAGGGTCAGCGGAATCGCCATCTGGAGGACGAGCGCGAGGACGAGGAAGCTCGCGCGCAGCCCTGCGGCTTTGTCGTCGAAGAACGAGAGCGCGAGCACGATCGACGAGATGCCGATGATGCCGCCGCTCTGGCGGAACATCCCGCGCAGCCCACTGATCGCCGCGGCCTTGTCTGGCGCCAGGTCGATCGAGGCGTTGTTCGCCGCCGGGGATGACAGGCCGATGCCGACCCCGGTCAGCGCCGACTCGAGCGCCAGCAGCCAGAAGTCGTCCACGGCAAAGGGGCCGAGGGTCACGTGCGTCCAGCCAAAGCTCATCAGGATGAGGCTGGCCGTGGTGAAGCCCATGCCGGCCAGCATGGGCAGCCGATAGCCGAGCCGCAGCAGCAGCAGGCTGGTGGCTGCCGAGGCGCCGATGACCACCAGCGCCCGGGGGGTCAGGACCGCCCCGCTCAGGGCCGGGCTCATGCCGTACTGGACCACCGCGTAGTAGGGGATGAAGGACATGGTGCCGAAGACGCAGCCGCCGAACAGCAGGTTGTAGAGATGGGCTGGCAGGAAGGGCCGGTGCGCCACCAGCGCCAGATCGACGACCGGCTGTGCGGCCCGGCGCTCCTGGCGAATGAACGCCCCGAAGAGGCCGGCGCTGCCGGCCAGCAGCAGCCAGAAGGGCGCCGTGCGCCAGGTGCCTGGATCGTTCCCGGCCCAGGTCAGGGCGTACATGAAGCCCAGCATGCCTGCGGCGAACAGCGCCAGCCCGGGCAGATCGATCCCCTGCACCCGGCCGGGCTGGCGCGAGTCCCGGAGCAGCACCTGCGCCCCGACCAGCGTCACCAGGCCAACGGGGACGTTGACGAAGAACAACTCGCGCCAGGTCCAGTGCTCCAGCATCCAGCCCCCCAGGTTGGGGCCGATGATGGTGCCGATCGGCATGATGCTGGTGAACATGCCGATCGCCTGGCTGCGCCGCTCCTTGAACTGGTCGCTGACGATGCCCACGGCCGAGGGCATCAGCCCGCCCCCGCCGATCGCCTGGATGGCGCGAAAGAAGATCAGCCAGCCGATGTTGGGCGCGAGGCCGCTGAGCGCCGATCCGAGGGTGAAGCAGGCCACGCAGAACAGGAAGACGCGCTTGCGCCCCAGCCCGTCGCTCAAGCGACCCGCCAGGGGCATCACGATCACCTGGACGAGCTGGTACGCGGTCAGGGTCCAGCCAACCCAGCTCAACGAGGTGTCCAGGGAACGGGTCATCGAGGGCAGGGCGACGGCGACGATGGTCATGTTGATAGACGACATCAACAGGCCCAGGGAGGCCAGTCCAAAGAAGAGGTAGCGCCCGAGCGCGGAATGCTGACCTGGCATGCTCGCGCCATTATGGCACATCGGCAGGGCTTTCGGCGCTTTCCCCGTTCGTCGCGTGTACTCCGGGCCGCCAGGCATCCTTGAGGCGGTCGCGCTGCGCGTGCCCATTGAGGCGCCGATCGTAGGCATGCACTGCCGATCCTCGTGCTGACCAGACGGCGCCGCGCCACCGGCGAGACGTTCACGTGGCCGCTTGATACCAGATCCGGATGGTCACTGGTGCTTGCCGCGGCTGATGGAGACAGCCGGTTCCCCCGGTGGGGTGGGCGTCTCTGCCCGCCCGTCCGCTCCACCGCCCTCCTCACCGAGCCGCGACCGTGAGGAAGCGGTCCTGGGGAGCACGGCCCTCGCGCGGGCAGAGACGCCCGCCCCACCGTCTCTGCCCAAGGGCGCGCCCAGGCGCGCCAAGCAGGGGTATTCACCCGGATTTGGTATGATGCGCCCGCTCATGCGCCGGCAGACGGTGGTCCCAATCCGCGCAACTCCAGCGTCTGGACCGTCTCGCTGGCCAGGTCGGCCACCCGCACGAGGTGGTTGTTGGTGTCGGCCACGTACAGGCGATGCCCGGCAAGCGTCAGCCCGCCGGGCTCGGAGAACTGGGCCTGGAGGGCGGGGCCGTCCCGATAGCCCGGGACGCCGCTGCCGAAGAGGGTGCGCACCTCGGCGGTGGCGCGGTCCAGGCGCTTGAGCTTGTGGTTGTAGGTATCGGCCAGGTAGAGCACGCCCTGGGCGGCGGCCAGGCCGAGCGGGTGCTGGAGGCGCACCTGCTGGCCCACCCCGTCCTGGTCGCCAAACTCGAACAGCCCCAGCCCGACCAGCGTGCCCACCCGCTCGGCGGCCACATCCACGCAGCGAATGGCGCTGGCCTCGCTACAGGCGACGAACAGCCACTGCCCATCGTTGGCCAGGCCGCTGGGCTGCGCCAGCTCGGCTGCCTCCAGCAGCCCATCCTGCAGCCCCTCGCGCCCGCTGCCGATGGCGGGCCGCAGGAGTCCGTGGTCGAGGTCGAGCGCCCACACCTGGTGGAAGCCGGCCATGGCTACCCAGAGCTGGCCCAGGTGGAAGACCAGGTCCCAGGGCGAGTTGAGCGCCACCTGGCGGGCCGGCCCGCCGGCGTGGAACTGCTGCGCCTGCTCGCCCGTGCCGGCGATCGTGCTGGTCGCCCCCGTGGCCAGGTCCACCCGCCGCAGGGCATGGTTGTCGGTGTCGGCCACGAACAGGCCGTGCCCCTGGAGCGCCAGGCCCTGGGGATGATTGAAGCGCGCCGCCTCGGCCGGCCCATCCTGCAGCCCGGGCTGGCCGCTGCCGATCGCCCGCTCCACCTGGCCGTCCAGGCCGGCCACGACCAGGCGGTGGTGGCCGGTGTCGGCGATGAACAGCCGGCCGCTCGCGGGATCGGCCAGCACCTTGCCCGGGAAGCGCAGCGGGCCGCCTTCGGCCCCAAGGCCGGCGAGGGCGAAGGACAACGGGCGACGGTCCAGCAGCCCCCGCGCCTCGAACTCGGCCACCAGTTGGCCGATGGCCCGGTCCAGGGCCTCGAAGGGGACCTCGCCCTCGTGGCGGGCGATCACCCGGCCCCGCGGGTCGATGAAGATGAGGGTGGGCCAGGCGCGGACCGCGTACTCCTGCCACAGGCGGAAGTCGCGGTCGTTGGCCACCGGGTGGCCCACGTCGTGGCGGGCGACCGCGTGGCGAATGGCCTCCGTGGACTTCTCGGCGGCGAACTTGGCCGAGTGGACCCCCACGACCACCAGCTCGCGGTCGTACTTGCGCTCCAGCCTCCGCAACTGCGGAAGCACGTGCTGGCAGTTGATTCAGCCGAGGGTCCAGAAGTCGAGGACGACCAGTTTGCCGCGCAGGTCCGCCAGCGTGAGCGGGCGCTCCACGTTGAGCCAGTCGAGGCCCAGCGGGAAGTCCGGCGCGCGGACTGTGCCCAGGAAGGATTCAGGGCTCATCACCGCCTCCGCTCGAATCCGTCCGCAAGCGATGTGCCAGTGGACCTGGTGCAGGGGCTTCCGGCAGAGGTGGTGGAGCATCCACGCCGCACAACCCATCGGCCACCAACCGCCGAGCGCGGCTTCCGTGCTGGAGGCGGTCCTGTGATAGAATCCAGCCCCGACCCGGGCAGGGGAATCGCAACAGATGAAACCGCGTCTGACCCACAGCCGCATCGCCAACCTGGGCGCCCGGGCCATCCACGGCGCGTTCGACGCCTACCATGCGCAGTTCAAAGCCATCACCCGGCGCGCCCAGACGCGCTTCGAGCGCCGCGACTGGCAAGGGTTGCGCGCCGACGCTGGCGAACGGTTGGACCTCTACCGGCGCACCGTCGACCCGACCGTGTGGCGCATCCGCGACCTCCTGGGCGACCTGGTCGAGGACAAGCTCGTCTGGGCCGGGATGAAGGCGGTGTACTCCGGACTGATCGCCGATCGCGATGACTGGGAGCTGGCCGAGACATTCTTCAACTCGATCACCCGCCGCATCTTCGCCACGGTGGGCGTCGATGCCACGATCGAATTCGTCGACACCGATTTCGACACGCCGCCTACCCAGCCAAAGCAGCCCGTCTACCGCGTCTACCACCAGCCGGCCTCGCTCCTCCACCTCGCCAAGACCATTCTGAGCGACTATCGCCACCGGGTCCCCTACGACGATAGCGAACGCGACGCGGAGTTGATGGCTGCCGAGATCGCAACTCGGCTCGAGTCCCTCGGAGCTCCGCCGGTGGTCGACCGGGCCGAGCTGGCCGCACCTGTTTTCTACCGCAACAAGGGCGCCTACCTGACTGGTCGTCTGTTCAGCGGCCGACACCGGGTGCCGCTGGCCATCGCCCTGCTGAACCTGCCCCAGGGCATCCTCGTCGACGCCGTGCTGCTGGACGAGGATGCCATCAGCATCGTATTCAGTTTCGCGCACTCGTATTTCCACGTCGAAGTGGAGCGCTCCTACGATCTGGTCCAGTTTCTCAAGTCGCTCATGCCACGCAAGCGTGTGGCCGAGCTGTACATCTCGATCGGCCAGCACAAGCACGGCAAGACCGAGCTGTACCGGGACCTGCTCAACTCGCTGGCCTCTTCCAGCGATCGGTTCGAGACCGCGCCAGGCGAGCGCGGCATGGTCATGGAGGTCTTTACCCTGCCGCGCTACGACCTGGTGGTGAAGATCATCAAGGACCACTTTGCCGAGCCGAAGAACACCAGCCGGCAGGCAGTCGTGCAGAAGTACCACCTGGTGTTCGGGCACGACCGTGCCGGGCGCCTGGTCGATGCCCAGGAGTTCGAGCACCTGCGATTCGAACGCAGTCTGTTCTCGCCGGAGCTACTGGACGAGCTCCAGCGCGTGGCGGCCAACACGGTGAGTGTGGCCGACGATTGCGTGACCATCAAACACGCCTATATCGAGCGGCGGGTGACTCCCTTGAACATCTACCTGCGCGAAGCCGAGTGGGAGGCCGCCCGAGCCGCGGCGGTGGACTACGGCAACGCGATCAAAGACCTGGCCGGCAGCAACATCTTCCCCGGGGACCTGCTGCTCAAGAACTTCGGCGTCACCCGCCACGGCCGCGTTGTCTTCTACGACTACGACGAATTGTGCCTGCTTACGGACTGCCAGTTCAGCCCGATGCCCCAGCCGCGCGACGAGGTTGAGGAATTCGCCAGCGAGCCCTGGTTCTACGTGGGCGACAACGAGATCTTCCCCGAGGAGTTCCGAGCGTTCCTGCGGCTGCCTGGAGACCTGGACGCGGTGTTCACCCGGCACCACGCCGACCTGTTCGAGGTTCGCTTCTGGTCGCAGGTGCAGGAGCGTCTGCGCGCCGGCGAGGTGATGGACATCTTCCCCTACGCCCAGCGGAAGCGGCTGCCCAGGAAGTGGAACAACCGAGTGGACGGGCAGGTGTAGGGGGCGCGCTCACCCCCGGCGCGCCCACAGTTTCACCGCTCCTGCACCTCTGAATCCGTGAGCTCGAGCCTGGACCCTTCACCCGCTGGGTGAAGGGTCCAGGCTCGAGCTCACGGATTCAGGCCACCTGCCTCCAGCGGCACAACCGTGATGAGGTGGGAGAAGCGGGCGAAGTCGGCGGGGTTGTTCGTGAGCAAGCGACGGATGCCGTGGGCCTGCATGGTGGCGACAATGTTGGCGTCGTGGACGTGCTTGCCGCCCACACGGATCCGCTCGAGGAGCGCCAGCAGGCGCTCCGTTACCTCCCGGTTGTCCTCAGCGACCAGGAAGCGACTCTGGAAGCGGCGTACGTCGGCGATCAGCGTCGCTACCTGCTCTGGGTCGGTGAACGCGCCGGGGCGTGTGAGAGCCGCGATGTATTCGCGCAGCACCTGTCGGCTGATCCACAGCTCGGCTCGCCGATCGTAGAGATCCTGGATGGCTCGTTGCGCAGCTTGATGAAAGGGCGACTCCGCCTGGCTAGCGTAGACGAGTACATTCGTGTCCAGGAAGATGGTGTTACCTTCCCCAGTCGTCATACATGTCCTCGCGGCGCAAGGAGAGGCCCTCGGGCCAGGGCCCCCAGTGGTGTACAGGAAGATCCAGCGGTGGGCGCTCCTTCTTGCCCACCACCGGCTCGGCAATCACCAGCACTACTTCGTGCTCCCCGGGCGGGATATCCGCTGGCACTCGGGCGGTCAAAGTCCCATCAGGCGCGACAGTGGCGGTAGTCTCGATCGTTCTCATTGCAGTGCCTCCCGATCCTCGAGCATAGCCGATCGGAGCCCCTCCTTTGCCACTTCCCACTCGGCGTCTCGGCGGTGAAAAAGGCGATCTGGAGGGTCAGCGCTCTCCCCAAGCCCCCAACCCCCAAACCTCGGCCAGCACTTCGCGGGCGACCTGCTGGTCGCTCCAGGGCTCGCGCCGGTCGCGCACCAGCATGCGCCGCTCGTGGCCCTTGCCGGCCAGCAGGACGGTGTCGCCCGCGCGCGCTAGGCGGCAGACGGTGCGGATGGCTGCGCGCCGGTCGGGCTCGATGGCGAAGTCGACACCCTCGCGCTTGCCTCGAGCCGCGGCGCCCACCGCGATCTGGTGGGCGATCTCGACCGGGTCCTCGAACAGCGGGTCGTCGGAGGTGAGGACGAAGAAGTCGGCCTGGTCGGCGGCGATCTCGCCCATGCGCGGGCGGTTGCCCGGGTCGCGCTCGCCCGCCTGGCCGAAGACGACCAGCAGCCGCCCCGCTGTCTGCGGGCGCAGGGTAGCCAGGGCTGTGGCGAGCGCCTGGGGGGTGTGGGAGAAGTCGACGACCACCCGGAACGGCTGGCCGCAAGACACCTCCTCCATCCGCCCGCTGGGCGGCCGGGCGCGCTCGGCCGCCCGCCGGATCGCCTCGGCCGCCACCCCGAGGGGCACGGTTGCGGCGATGGCTGCCAGCCAGTTGGCCACGTTGAAGCGGCCCACGAAGTGGGTGCGCAGCCGCAGCCCCACCGGTGCCCAGGGGGCGCGGAGAGTGAAGCTGGTACCGTCCGCGCCCAGCGCCAGGTCCTCGGCCCGGTACTCGGCCGGGGCCTCCAGGCCGTAGGTTGTGACGGGGGCGGGGGTGGCGCGCGCGATCCAGGCCGAGCTGGGATCGTCCGCATTCAGGATGGCGTGGGACAGGCCGGGGGTCAGGAAGAGTTGGGTCTTGGCCTCGCGGTACGCGTCCATCGACCCGTGGAAATTGAGGTGCTCCGGGGCGAGGTTGGTGAACACCGCCACGTCGAAGGCGCAGCCGCGCACGCGGTCCAGTGCCAGGGCGTGGCTGGAGGTTTCCAGCACGGCGCACTCGTCGCCCACGGCCGCCATCTCGGCCAGCAGCGCCTGCACGCCCAGCGCCTCGGGGGTGGTGTGGCCGAACGGGTTAGGTCGCACTTCCCCGCCCACCTTCACGTCGACCGTGGTCAGCCAGCCGCAGCGCAAGCCCTGGGCCTCCAGTAGCTCGGCGCACAGGCGGGTAGTGGAGGTCTTGCCATCGGTTCCCGTGACCCCGATCAGCTTCAGGTGGCGGGAGGGGTGGCCGAAGAAGGCGGCCGCCAGGTCGGCCAGGGCGCTCCGGGCAGAGGGCACCTGGACCACCGCGGCCGCGCCCGCCTGCTGCACGGGCGCCTCGGCCGCGATGGCCGCCGCGCCCCTGGCCACCGCCTGGGCCACGAACTGCCGCCCGTCGTGGCGCTGGCCGGGGATGGCCACAAACAGGTCGCCTGGCTGGACGGTGCGCGAGTCGAAGGCGATGCCGCTGATGAGCCGCTCGCCCTCACCCTGGACGATCCTGGCGCCTGGCGCCTCGGCCACCAGTTCGGCCAGGCGTCTGGTGGGCTTCGCTCCGCTGCGCTCCTCTGGCATGGCAGCCCACATTGTACGCAAGTTCAGGGCCGGGGCTGTAGGCCAGGTCCTGCCCACGCCGCCTCATGCGCAAGACATTGATTGCAGATTGGAGAGTGCAGCGTGCAGATTTGAAATCTGCACGCTGCACTCTCCAATCTGCAATCAATAATCGTGTGGTATGCTTTGCCTATGGCTCACCAGGAACGCTTCGCCGTTTCGCTCGGGGAGCGCGGCCGGCTCGTGCTCCCGGCCCTGCTCCGTCGGCGTCTCGACCTGCGCCCCGGCGATCGACTCATTGCCATGGTGGGAGATGTAGCTATGGAAGTGCGCCGCGAACAGGTGGCCGTGCCGAGCGGCACGATCGAGCTGATTACCCTGTTTGCCGTTCAGCCCTACGAGAACAACGTGTACGTGCTGGTCGACCCGGAGACCAGGCAGTGCCTGGTGATCGACGCCAGTGAGGCGCAGCCGATCCTGGAGGCCACCGGGGACTGCCAGGTCCAGGCCGTGCTCATCACCCACGGCCACCGAGACCACCACCACGAGCTGCTGCTGCTGCGCCAGCGCTTGCCCGCGCCCGTAGGCATCGGGCCGGCCGATGTGGCCATGCTGGCCGAGCCGCCCAGCTTCACCATCCAGGACGGCCAGGAGTTCACCTTCGGCCGCCACACGCTGCGGGCGATGGCCACCCCCGGGCACACGCCCGGCAGCACGTGCTTCCTGCTCGGCCAGCTCCTGCTCACCGGCGACACCCTGTTCCCCGGCGGGCCGGGCAACACCAGCAACCCCTACGGAAACTTTCCCCAGATCATCGAGAGCATCCGCTCTCGCCTGTTCACCCTGCCCGCCGACACCCGCGTCCTGCCCGGCCACGGGCGCGCCACGACGATCGGTGAGGAGCAGCCGCACTTGCAGGAGTGGATCGACCGAGGCTGGTGACTCGATTGCGGCCTATGAGGTCAGCTTCATGCCAAGGATGCGGCGGGCCTCCTCGGGGTCAGTGATTACCCTGCCCCCGAGCTTCCTCGCCAGGTCGGCTACCAGCGCGATCATGTCCGACGGCTGCTGGAGCTCGAGCAGGCGGTATCGAGCGCGAGGGAAGCAACATCCCGCCTGAGAGGAGCATCGTCACCCCTCATTCGAAGCCAAGGGCGTTGGTACCTTGGAGTACGTCGAGGTGCGCCCGTTGGGTCCAACCCTCACGCTGTTCCCCCCACCAGCACCTCACTGACCCGCAGGGTGGGCTGGCCGACGCCCACCGGGACCCACTGGCCGAGCTTGCCACAGGTGCCCTGGCCGGGGTCGAGGGCGAAGTCGTCGCCCACGGCGTCGATGCTGGCCAGGACGCCGAAGGAGTCGCCGGCGATGGTGGCGCCGCGCACCGGGGAGGCCACGCGGCCATGCTCGATCAGGTAGCCCTCGGTGACGCTGAACACGAAGTCGCCTTTGGCGGGGTCCACCATACCGCCGCCCAGGCTCACCACCAGCAGCCCGCGCGGCGTATCGGCGACGATCTGCCCGGGCTCGGTGGTCCCGTTCTGGATGAACAGGTTGCTCATGCGCGGGACGGGCAGGTGCTGGTACGACTGGCGGCGCCCGTTGCCGCTGGAGGACTGCCCCAGGCGGCGCGCCGAGCGGCGGTCCGAGAGGTAGCCCACCAGCGTGCCCCGGTCCACCAGGGGGGTGCGCTGCGCGGGCGTGCCCTCGTCGTCGAAGCGGTAGGAGCCCCGGTGCCCGGGGATGGTGGCGTCGTCGACCAGGGTGACGAGCGGGTTGGCCACCGCCTGGCCCAGCTTGCCGGCGTAGACGGAGCTGCCGCGCGTCACCGCGTCGGCCTCCAGGCCGTGGCCCACTGCCTCATGGAACAGCACACCTCCCCAGCCCTTGGTGATGACCACCGCCATCCGCCCGGCCGGGGCCGGGCGCGCGTCCAGCATCTGCAGGGCCACCCTGGCCGCCTCCGCGCCCACCCCCTCGGGCGGGTGGGCGTCGAACAGCTCCAGGCCGGTCTGGCCACCTCGCGCCCGCTGCCCCACCTGCAACAGCCCGTCGCGCTGCGCCGTGACCGCCACCACGAGCTGCAGCGCCAGCCGCTCGTCCTCCGCCAGCAGACCTTCGGAGTTGGCGATCTGCACCCGCTGGGCAGCGTCGGTGTAGCGAACGGTCACCTGGCGGACCTCCGGCCCCGCCGCGCGCGCGGCGGCGTTCGCCCGGCGCACCAGGTCCACCTTCTGCGCCTCGGGCGCCGTGGCGGCCACGCGCTCGACCGCCACCTGGTACCCGGGCTTGCGCCGCCGCAGGCTGGCGAGCTGGGTCCTGGCCGCACCGCGGGCGATCGTGCGTGCGATGCGTGCCGCCTCCAGCAGGCTCGCCTTGCCCAGGTCGTCCGTGTGGGCGTAGCCGGTCACCTCGCCCAGTGTGACCCGCACACCCGCGCCTCGGTCGTGCCCGAAGCTCAGCCGCTCGAGGCGGTCGTCCTCCAGGCTGACCGCCGCCGAGCGCGCGTCCTCGACGTACAGCTCGGCAAAGTCGCCGCCGCTGGCCAGCGCCTCCGCCAGAACCCTGCGCAGCAGTTGCGTCGAGAGCATGCGTCCTCCGTACGTGGCTCGTGGCCAGAGAAGGAGGGGACCGTAGGGGCGCAATGCCTTGCGCCCCTACGGTCCCTCCCCGCGTCTCCGCGTCTCCGCGTCTCCGCGTCCTTCGTCCTTGGGTCGGAACCCGCCCCGTTGATAGGTGTTGGTCGGATCCCAGAACATCCAGCCGCTGGCGTTCGCGTCGCCGATGGCTCGCTGCTGCGCGGCGATCTGGGGCGCATTGTAGGCAAAGCCAGTCGCCCAGGGGTAATCGTCGAAGTACTGGAGCCACGGGCGCAGCACAACGCCGCTGCCGGCCACTCGCTCCTGGGCACGCAGCAGGCTTTGATAAACCACCTCGTACGGCTCGCGCACGACCGCCGGATACGCCAGTTGTCCCGGCAGCCCGGCCTGGTAGGTGGACGGGTACACCATGGGGCTGAGGTAGTCGACGTGGGGAGCCAGGCGTGCCAGGTCCTGGCCGATGCCCATGTCGCCCTCGACCCAGCAGGTGTAGCCGAAGGTGTCGACGCTCAGATACGCCCCGGCCTTGTGCAACTCCTCCCGGGCACGGCGGAGAAACTCCACCAGGGCGTCCACTCGGCTCTGCTCGTCCGCCGGGCGCGCGTACACGGCGTTCTCGACCGCGTTGTCGCTGCCAGGATCGGTGGGGAAGCGAATGTAGTCGAACTGGACCTCATCGAACCCCTTGCGTGCCGCCTCCCTCGCCAGGGCGATGTTGTAGTCCCAGGTGGCCTCCCGCAGCGGGTCGACCCAGCCGAGGCCTTCGCCGTCGATCCACACCTCTCCGGTGGCCTCGTTCCGGACGGCCACGTCTACCCCCGCGTCCTTGCCATTGAGGGCGAGCAGGTCGTCCTTGAAGACCACGATCCGGGCGATGGTGTACACCCCCTTCTCCTTCAGCGCCCGCAACACCTCCTCCACGTCAGGCAGCGTGTGCCGTTCGTTCGCTCCAATCTTGCTGGCCAGGGCCACAGCGCTGGGGTAGGCGATCCAGCCCCGATCTCCCTTGACGTCGATCACCACCGCGTTCAGCTCCGTGGTCTCGATCAGGTGCAGCACGTTGCCCCGCAAGCCGGGGTCGGCCGCGCCGAAGAAGGTGAGGTAGACGCCCCGAGCCGAGAATGGCTGCAACAGCAGGTCGAGCTGCCTGCCCTGGCCGAGGTCCAGCTCCCCCTTGCGGTAGCCGGGCGCCAGGACGCTCACGCGCCCGGAGACGGGCCGTCTCGGCAGCTCGTACCCACCCTGGCCATCAGTTGGCACGATGCGGCCATCGGCGATCACCTCTGCCCCCTGGACCGGGTGGCCGGTCTCCGCGTCTCGGACCGTGCCTCGGTACACCGGCTGCAGGGTGACCTCCACCTGGTCCTGGCCTCGGTACGGCACCTGGATCGGGCGGTAGCCCTGGGCGGCGATCGTCATGGTGGCGCCGGAGCGAATCGGCTCGAGCACGTACCCCTCCTGCCCATTCGCCCGTACGGCAACGTTGTCGCTCGCCCGCACGTCCGCGCTCACTGGTTGGCCGGTCTCGGCGTCGCGCACCCACACCTGCAGCCGCCGCGGCTGTAGCGCGGCATCGACCTGGGCGTTCACGCCGATGCGCAACTCCGCAGGCAGGTAGCCGTCGGCGGATAGCGAAACCGATTCCCCCAGCCGTACCGGCGCCACTCGGAACAGGCCGGAGGCGTCGGAGCTCGACCAGGCAGTCGGCGCAACGACCTCGGCTCCCACTACCGGAGAGCCAGTGTTGGCGTCCACCACCCGGCCACTCACCTGCAGGCCCTGGATGAAGAAGTGGTAGGCAACAGCAAAGGCCGGGACCAGCAGACCCGCAAGAAACAGTGGCGCTGGAGAGCGCGCCCGCCGACGCCCGAAGGCCCAGTCGCGATCCAGGCTTATCCCACCTTAGCTACACCCAGGAGGGTGTGGGAATATGGTGCCCGGCCACGAGAGGGTTGCTCACAGAAACCCGCGTGGACCAGATTTGCCGCCATTCTAGCACGAACGGGCGCGAATGGGAACAGGTACGATCCGCACAGCCACCGCCCGAGCGCGACCAACAACGTGCCGGCCCGACCGTCTGAACTGAAGCCCGGGTGAGATCTCCCTGCCGTGGTGAACGTCTCCTGCCGAGCGAGACTGTGAGGGTGGTGCAGGATCGGTAAGCTACGCTACCGTTGTCGCACGCCCCGGGTGTTAGAGTCAACGCCGGAGACGAGCGAGGCGGGGAGGTATGGGGTAGAATACCCGCATCACCGGCGGCCGCGCCGCCACGCTCGATCAGGAGGGAGGAGCTCATGGCTATCCAGGACCAGGCGATCGCTGCCCAGGACGAGGTTATCACCTACAACTACGACGCCTTTACCCGGGCGCAGAGCGTTGGCGCCTCGGCCGAGTTCAAGAGCCGCTTGCGGGCCGGGGAGGAGGCGCCGGACTTCGAGCTGCCCACGCTGGAGGGCGAGCGCGTGCGCCTGTCTCAGTTCCGCGGCCAGAAGCACGTGCTGCTGGAGTTCGGGAGCATCACCTGACCGCCCTTCGTGGGCGAGGTCTCGCCCCTGAACCAGCTCTACGCGCGCTACCGCGCTCAGGGCTTCGAGTTCTTCACTGTCTACGTTCGCGAGCCCCACCCTGGCGAGCACTACGGGCCGCACCGGAGCTGGGAGCAGAAGCTCGAGTTCGCCCGCGCGTGCCGCGCCCAGGATGGGATCCAGACCCCGCTCCTGGTGGACGACCTGGCGGGGACGGTGCATCACCTGTACGGGTCGATGCCCAACATGGTGTACGTCATCGGTAAGGACGGGAGGATCGTCTACAAGGCCATCTGGACGGATCACGCCGAGATCGAAGAGGTACTGGAGAACCTGGTCCTGGCCGACCGGGTCCGGGCGCAGGGTCTGCGGCTGAAACCCTCGTACACGGAGAAGATCACCTACATCCCTGCCGACTACGCCCCGGAGGTGCGGGAAGTGGTCTTCGACCGGGCCGGCCCGAAGGCCGGGGAGGACTATCGCCGGGTGTACCCGTCCACGCGGTGAGAAGGGGGTGTTGCCATGTCGCAGCTTGCGCCTGGGGCCACTTCGTCGGCGCCGGCGGCCTACCGCAGCCGCTTGTACGCCCTGCTCTCGGCAGCGTATCGCTATCCTTCGGCCGAGTGGTGCCAGGTCGTCGCCTGCGGCCAGTTCCAGGCCCGGGTGCAGCAGGCCGCGGCCGGCCTGCCGTACCCGCTGCCCAGCAGTCCTGACAGTCCTGAGTTGAAAGTCCTGAGTCCTGAGTCCCGGGGCTCCACTCAGGACTCAGCACTCAGCACTCAGGACTCAGCACTCAGGACTCCTCAGGACTCGGCGCTGGCGCTCCCCCTGTCCGGGCTCTCCTCCGCCAGCCTGGCGACCGCCTACACCCACCTGTTCGACGTCGGCTCCCTGGCCGGCCCGCCCTGCTGCCTGTACGAGGGCGAGTAAGGAGGCGGCCGCCTGGGGGTGATGGAGGACGCGCTCCGCTTCTACCGCTTCTTCGGGCTGCGCCGCTCGCCCGAGGCGCGCGAGCGGCCCGATCACCTGGCCGTGGAGCTGGAGTTCCTGCACTGGCTGGCCTTCCAGGAGGCTGGGGCACTCGGGCAGGGTGATGCTGCCGCGGCCGAACCGTATCGGGCCGCGACGCGCGACTTCCTGGCCGCCCATACCCGTGAGCTGGCCGAGCAGGTAGCCGCACACCTGGCGGAGCGCGACGCGCCCTTCTACCCCGGCCTCGCCCGTCTGGCCGCCGAGTTCTGCGCACAGGACCTCGAGTACCTGCAAGGTGCTCCGGTCTCCGCGTCTCCGCGTCTCCGCGTCCCCGCGTCCGAGGTGCCCCTCGAGCTCCACGGCCTGCGCGAGGCCGAGCCGGCCGTGGACGCCTCCCTGCCCTACAGCCTGCAAGCCGTGCGGACGCTGCCCCTGCCGTGGGACCGCGTGGTGAAGGCCTCGCACATGACCAACTGCTGGTACCAGCGCGCCTGCGCCTACAACTTGTTCGTGAGCGATGGGGTGGTGCTGCGCGAGGAGCAGGTGGGCAACTATCCGCCGCTCAACGACCCGCTGGTGCCCGATCGTAACCCCCGCGGCTGCCAGAAGGGCGCCTGCTACACGCATCGCACCTACGACCCGGCCCGCCTCAAGTACCCGCTCAAGCGGGTAGGCGAACGGGGCGGGGGGCGCTGGGAGCGGATCAGTTGGGATCAGGCCCTGGCGGAGATTGCCGACGGGCTGCTCGACATCCTGACCACCGACGGCCCGGAGACGATCCTGCAGGGCGGGGGGACGCGCATCACCAACAACGCCACCGAGAGCGTGGCCACCAACGCCTTCTTCGAGGCGCTGGGGTGTCCGCTCCCGGGCCTGAACGTAGAGATCGGCGACGACCACCAGGGGGCGGCCATCACCCTGGGCAAGATCATCTTCACCGACTCGGCCGACAACTGGTTCCACGCCGATACCATCCTGGTCTGGGGTGGCAACCCCGCCTACACCAACATCCCCAACTACCACTATATTGCCGAGGCCCGCTATCGGGGGGCGCGCGTCATCGCCCTCGCGCCCGACTCCACCCCTTCGGCCATCCCCGCCGACCTCTGGGTGCCGCTGAACATCGGCACCGACGCCGCCCTGGCCCTGGCCATGGCCCAGGTCATCCTCGAGCAGCGGCTGTTCAAGGAGGACTTCGTGCGCGAGCAGACCGACCTGCCGCTGCTGGTGCGCGCGGACACGGGCCGCTTCC
>JACQUR010000305.1 GCA_016210245.1 Chloroflexota bacterium | reverse complement strand
GCGCCCAGGCCGCCAGCGGCGTGGCCGCCTGCGAGCGCTACGTGATCAGCATGACCGCTCAGCCCAGCCACGTGCTGGAGGTGCTGACCCTGGCGTGGGCCGCCGGCCTCTACCCGCCCGGGCCGGGGCGCCGCGTGCGCACGGTGCCGTTGTTCGAGGGGATCGAGCCGCTCCACCGCGCGGGCGAGGTCCTGGACCGCCTGCTGTCCCTGCCGCCCTATCGCCAGGCGGTGGCCGCCTGGGGGGACGAGCAGGAGGTCATGCTGGGCTACTCGGACAGCAACAAGGACGGAGGCTACCTGGCGGCCAACTGGGCGCTCTACTGCGCCCAGCAGCGCCTGCGCCAGGTGTGCCAGGCTAACCGGGTGCGCCTGGTGCTGTTCCACGGTCGGGGCGGCGCCATCGGCCGGGGCGGTGGCCCCGCCGCCCGGGCCCTGCTGGCGCAGCCCGTGCCACCAGCGGGCGCGGTCAAGATCACCGAGCAAGGCGAGGTGGTGGCCGCCCGCTACGCCCGCGCGGGCATCGCTCTGCGCCACCTGGAGCAGGTGGCCGGCGCGCTGCTGCGCTCCGACCTCGACCCGGCCATCGCCGCCGCCCGCCAGCGCGTGTCGCCCGAGTGGGAGGCGGCCGTAGAACGTCTGGCCGCAACGGCGTTCCAGGCCTACCGCCGCCTGGTGGAGGATCCAGAGCTGGAGGGCTTCGTCCTGGCCGCAACGCCGTTCCAGGCGATCGAGTACCTGAACATCGCCTCGCGCCCGGCCAGGCGGGGCAAGGGCGGCTGGGAGCGGTGGCGCGCCATCCCGTGGGTGTTCAGTTGGGTGCAGGTGCGAGCCAACCTGCCCGGCTGGTATGGGGTGGGCGCAGCCCTCGAGCAGGCGGAGCGCGAGGGGCTGTGGGAGCTGCTCGGCACGCTGTACCGGGAGTGGCCCTTCTGGCGCCTGCTGCTCGACAATGCAGCCATCAGCCTGGGCACCGCCGACCTGCCCACCTTCACCCACTACGCCGAGCTGGCCCCCGCCTCGGCCCGCGCGGCTGTCCTGCCCCGGGTGGAGGCCGAGTTCGAGCGCGCCCGGACCGGCCTCCTGCGCCTCACCGGGCGCCCGAGCCTGCTGGCCGAGTGGCCGGTGCTCCAGGAGGCGGTGGAGCGCCGCAACCCGGACCTGGATGTGCTCCACGCGCTCCAGGCCGAAGCGCTGGCCGAGCTAGCCCGGGACCCGGCCCACCTCCGCACCCTCCTGACCACCATCCAGGGCATCGCCGCTGGGCTGCAGGTGTTGGGGTAGTGATGAATGATGAGTGATGAGTGATGAATGGACACGTCCATTCATCACTCATCATTCAACATTCATCACTATTACGCCGACGATGGCGCCGTAGACCAGGTGGGCCACCAGCAGCACGAGCACGCCGCGCGCGCCGTAGCGGGTGCCGAAGAACCGGGGCGCGGGCATCTGGCCCTGGCGAATGCGCGGGTGGACGCTGCCCAGCAGGCCGACCAGGAGGCCCGCGACCACCGTGTGTACTGCGCCCAGGGCAAGCCCACTGCTCCAGCTCGGCTCGACGGCCAGCGCCCCGAGCGCCAGCGCGTACAGTGCGGCGAACACGACGCCGTTGGCGAAGTGCCAGAGCAGCCCGATGCCCAGGGCAGCCGCCCCCGGGCGGGTGAACATGCTCCCCAGCAGCATGGGGAAATTCAGTCGAGCCACGCCCGCTGCCGTGGCGAGCAGCATGAGCAGCGTCAGCCCGACGGTGCCGGCCAGACCCGCCAGCACCACCATGACCCAGTCAAGAGGAGGCACAGCCGTTCACCTCACAGGGTTGGAGGTTGAGCCGGTTGGAGGTTGGAAGTTGAAGGTTGGATCCAACCTCCAACCTCCAACCGGCTCAACCTCCAACCAACCCTCAACGCGCTCGCAGAGCGGCCGGATTGACCACGTTGGTCGGCGCGCCCCGCAGCCAGTTGGCGATGTTCTGCACCGTCCCCTCGCCGAAGCGGTGGGTCGTCTCCCTGGTGATCCAGCCGACGTGGGGTGACAGGACCACGTTGTCGAGCCGCAGCAGCGGGCTGGTGGCGGGCAGCGGCTCCTGGAGGTACACGTCCAGGCCCGCGCCGGCGATGTGGCCGGCGCTGAGCGCCTCGGCCAGCGCCTGCTCGTCGGTCAGCTCCGCTCGCGCGGTGTTGACCAGGATGGCCGAGCGCTTCATCCACGCGATCTCCTGCCGACCCAGGATGCCCCGCGTCGTCGGCGACACCTTCAGGTGGAGGGAGACCACGTCCGCCTGGCGCAGCAGCTCCTCCATGGAGACGAGGCGCACGCCGGCCTCGGCGGCCCGTTCCGAGGTGAGTGTGGGCCCCCAGGCCAGCACTCGCTTGCCGAACGCCTGGCCCAGGTGGGCCACCACCCGCCCGATGTTGCCCAGCCCCAGGATGCCCAGGGTCTTGCCAAACAGCTCGTTGCCCAGCGCCTGGTCCCACTCGCCCGCCCGCAGCGCGCGGTCGCGCTGGGGGATGCGCCGCAGCACCGCCAGCATCAGGCCGATGGCCAGCTCGGCCACGGCGGGCACCGACATGATCGGGTTGGTGGTAATGGGGATCCCCCTCGCGGTCGCCGCCTCCACGTCGATGTGCGAGCAGGCGCTGCCGGTCAGGGCGATCAGCTTGAGCTCGGGCAGGCGAGCGAGCAGCTCGGCGCTGAGCAGCGTCCGCTCGCGCACGCAGAACAGCACCTCGGCCTCCTCCAGCCGCTCCAGCAGCTCCTCCGCATCCCGCGAGGGCCTCACATAGTGTCGCACCTCACCCATCTCTCCGAGCCTGTCCAGCTCCGGGGAGTTGGTGAAGAACTCCTGGTAGTCGTCCGGCAGCACGATCGTCGGGCGCGCGCTCTGCTGCCCAACTGCGCTCGTTGGTTGCTCCACGTGAACCTCCTATTCTCAGCCGCCAGTCGCATTGTGGAGAGTCGCCCGCCCACCGTCAACTGCTGCTGGATCCGCCCAGTTTCTGTGCGTGGAGGTCGTAGGGGCAGACGGCCCTGTCTGCCCGCCGCCCCGAGGGCGGCAAGGCGTGGTGGCCAGGGGGCTGACCAGCAGCTCTCCTCCAGCCCTCTGGCCACCACGCTCTGCCGCCCTCGGGGCGGCGGGGCGACAGAGCCGTCGCCCCCTACGGCTCAGGGGCGGCGGGGCGACAG
>JACQUR010000293.1 GCA_016210245.1 Chloroflexota bacterium | reverse complement strand
GTCTCTGCCCACCTGTGCCCACAGGCGGGCAGAGACGCCCGCCCCACCAGAAGGCGCAGCGCTGCCGCACTGTCTTTCCGCAACGGGGCAACATCAGCCTGCCGCGCCGCACGTGCGCCACAGCGTGGGCGTGTGCGACGGGCGCTCGCCTTGACGAGCGCCTGGCAGGCAGGTCATCATGTAGTACATGTAGTACATGTAGTACAGCCTCGACGTCATCAGTTCGCACGAATGCGGCCGTGATGGGTTGCCGGACGAACAGCAGTTGCGCCTGGCGGCGGCAGAAGGGCGATGTTTCGTGACCCGGAATCGCAACGATCTCGAGTTGTTGGCCGTGCGCTTCTTTGAGCGCAGTTGGCCTCATGCAGGCGTGCTCATCGTCCAGGCTTCGTGGCCAGGGCACCGCTTCGCAGCTCTGGCGGAGGCACTGGCGCGCTACGATCGAGCGTACCCCGACGGTCTGCCGGCGTACGGGATCGATCTTCTTCATCTGTGATCGGGCTGGGGCTTCTGGACCTCGAAGTACACCCGCAGGTCGGTGGGCAGGAGGATGCCAGAGCCCTGCGTCCTCCCGGCCGGCGAATTGTTGCCTCCCCAGTCCTGTGTTAGACTAGCTGTTAGACGATTCGCACGAATTCGCCAAACCCGGTCGAAAGCCGAAAGTCCAGAGGCCTGTGGGATGGTCGTTTGAGCGTCTGACTCAGGACTCAGGACTCGGCACTCTGGACCGGGGAGAGGAAGCCACTGGATGACCATTATCTCGGATGTCAAGGCCCGCCAGATCCTGGACTCGCGCGGCAATCCCACGCTGGAGGTCGACGTACTCCTGGAAGACGGCACGCTGGGGCGGGCTGCGGTCCCGTCGGGCGCGTCGACCGGGGCGCACGAGGCGCTGGAGTTGCGCGACGGCGACCCATCGCGGTACGGGGGCAAGAGCGTCCACCGGGCCGTGGCGCGGGTGAACGACACCATTTCCAAGCGCGTGCGCGGCCAGCCGGCGGACGACCAGGTGCGCCTCGACCAGTTGCTCATCGACCTGGATGGCACACCCAACAAGGAGCGTCTGGGCGCCAACGCCATCCTCGGGGTGTCGCTCGCGTGCCTGCACGCCGCGGCCGAGTACGTGGGCTTGCCGCTGTATCGGTACCTGGGCGGTGTCAGCGCCCGCATGCTGCCCGTGCCCCAGATGAACATCCTCAATGGCGGCAAGCACGCCCAGGACTCGACCGACGTGCAGGAGTTCATGATCCTGCCGGTGGGCGCCAAGAGCTTTGCCGAGGCGCTGCGCATCGGGGCAGAGGTGTATCACAGCCTGGCGAAGGTGCTGAAGGGCTACAAGCTCAGCACCAATGTGGGTGACGAGGGCGGCTTTGCCCCCTCCCTGCCCACCAACGAGCGCGCGGTGGAGCTGATCCTGGAGGCGATCGAGCGGGCCGGCTACCGCCCGGGCGAGCACGTGCTGCTGGGGCTGGACGTGGCGGCCAGCGAGCTGTACGAGAACGGCCGCTACGTCCTGGCGCGGGAGGGCAAGAGCCTGACCGCCCAGGAACTGGTGGACCTGTACGAGCGCTGGGCGGCCAGGTACCCCATCATCTCCATCGAAGACGGCCTGGCCGAAGACGACTGGGAGGGCTGGAAGCTGCTCACCGAGCGGCTGGGCGGCCGGGTCCAACTGGTGGGCGATGATGTCTTCGTCACCCAGGTGGCACGCCTTGCGCGGGGGATCAGCCAGGGGGTGGCCAACTCCATCCTCATCAAGGTGAACCAGATCGGCACCGTGACCGAGACGCTGGAGGCCATCGAGACCGCGAGGCGGGCGGGCTACACCACGGTGATCTCGCACCGCTCCGGCGAGACGGAGGACACCACCATTGCCGACCTGGCCGTCGCGGTCAACGCGGGCCAGATCAAGACCGGAGCGCCGGCTCGAGGCGAGCGCATCGCCAAGTACAACCAACTGCTGCGCATCGAGGAGCAGCTCGGCAGCGCCGCCCGCTACCCGGAGCGCAGCGCCTTCTACAATCTGGAGTCGAAGGGGGTTGCAGGTTGAAGGTTGGGGGTTGGAGCATCGACGATGCTCCAACCCCCAACCTTCAACCTGCAACCTCAAGACGAACCGTCAACGAGAGACGTCAACTCAAGGAGGAGATGATGGCAGTTCAAGTCGGGATCAACGGCTTCGGCCGCATCGGCCGGCAGGTGCTCAAGGCGTTGTTAGAGCGGCACCGCGACACGGTGCAGGTCGTCGGGATCAACGACCTGTTCGACACGGTCACCAACGCGCACCTCTTCAAGTACGACAGCAACTACGGCGCGTACCCGGGCAGCGTGCAGGCCCGCGAGACCTCCATCGTCGTCGACGGCCAGGAGATCCAGATCAGCGCTCAGCGCGATCCAGCCCAGATCCCCTGGCGCGCCTGGGGCGTCCAGGTGGTCATCGAGTCGACCGGCTTCTTCACCGATGCCACCAAGGCCCGCGCGCACCTGGACGCGGGGGCGCGCAAGGTGATCATCTCGGCCCCCGCCAAGAACGAGGACCTGACCATCGTCCTCGGGGTGAACCAGGAGAAGTACGACCCCGCGCGGCACCACATCATCTCCAACGCCTCCTGCACCACCAACGGGCTGGCGCCGGTGGCCAAGGTGCTGTTCGACCGCTTCGGCATCGAGAAGGGCATCCTCACCACCGTCCACGCCTACACCAACTCCCAGCGCCTGCTGGACATGGGCACGAAGGACCTGCGCGACGCGCGAGCCGCGGGGCTGAACATCGTGCCGGCCGAGACGGGCGCGGCGCGCGCCGTGGGCCTGGTGATTCCCGAGTTGCAGGGGCGCTTCGGAGGCATAGCCTTCCGCGTACCCGTGTCCACCGTGTCGATCATCGACTTCACGGCCATCCTCGGGCGCAACGTGGCCAAGGACGAGATCAACGCCGCGATGCGCGAGTACGCCGAGGGGCAGATGAAGGGCATCCTGGCCTACAGCGAGGAGCCGCTGGTCTCCAGCGACCTGAAGGGCAACTCGCACTCGTCCATCTTCAGCGCGATGGACACGCTGGTGGTGGGCGGCAACCTGGCCAAGGTGCTGTCCTGGTACGACAACGAGTGGGGCTACGCCTGCCGCCTGGCCGACCTGACCGCCCTGGTCTCGGCCAAGCTGCCCGCGGCAACGCGGGCGTAGCTCAAGGTGCTGAGTGGTAGGGGCGGAAGCCTTGCGCCCCTACCACTCAGCACTCAGCACTTGAGAGTCAGAACTCATGAACAAGAAGACGGTTCGCGATGTCGATCCCGCGGGCAAGCGGGTGCTGGTGCGGGTGGACTTCAACGTGCCGCTCGATTCCGCCAGCGGCCAGGTGACGGACAACACCCGCATTCGGGCCGCGCTGCCCACCATCCGCTACCTCCAGGAGCGCGGGGCGAAGGTCGTGCTGATGTCGCACCTGGGACGGCCCAAGGGCAGGCCCACCCCGACCTTCAGTCTGCTCCCGGTGGCGGGCGAGTTGAGCCGACTGCTCGGCCAGCCGGTGGTCTTTGCGGATGACTGCGTTGGCCCGCCGGCCGAGCAGGTGGTGCAGGCGCTGCAGCCCGGCCAGGTGGCGTTGCTGGAGAACCTGCGCTTCCGCCAGGCGGAGGAGGCG
>JACQUR010000300.1 GCA_016210245.1 Chloroflexota bacterium | reverse complement strand
GGCCCGCTCTCGCCGAAGCCGGAGATGGAGCAGTAGACGAGCCGGGGGTTCTCCACGCGCAGCCGTTCCCAGCCGAAGCCCAGGCGCTCCATGGTCCCGGGGCGGAAGTTCTCGAGCAGCACGTCGGCGCGGGCGGCCAGGCGGTGGGCCACCTCCCGCCCGCGGAGGTGCTTCAGGTTGAGGGTCAGGCTCTTCTTGCCCCGGTGCAGGGCGGCGAACCAGGCCCCGGGCGGCGGGGGGGCAATGGAGCGCAACGGGTCGCCCAGCCCCGGCTCCTCCACCTTGATGACCTCCGCGCCCATGTCGGCCAGCAGCAGGGTGCAGAACCCGCCCGGCAGCAGGCGAGAGAAGTCGAGCACGCGGAGGCCGGTGAGGGGCAGGCTGGCCATGGCGATGGGCGAATACACCTCGGCGTAAAGAGATCGACGGTGGGTGCGGTGCGGGATGCTGGCCCTATGCAAGTAGTATAGCCGCCACTTCTCCAATCTGGCCGAGTGAGCTATCATGGGCGGGACGGAGCGACGGCTCCGTTCCGCCCCTGGATGGTCGACGTGCGGCACCCACACTCGCTGCCAGGCCAATCCCCCGGGCAGGTGCTCGCCGGAGGTAGCGCGCATGGCTGGTTTCGGGTCGCGCCTGTATTACGGCTGGATCGTGGTGGCGCTCACGTTCATCACCGTGCTCATCACGTCCGGTGTCCGCTCGTCGACCACTGTGTTCATCGTCCCGCTGGAGACGGAGTTCGACTGGAGCCGGGCCGCCATCTCCGCCGCCATCTCCCTCAACCTGCTGCTCTACGGCCTGGCAGCGCCCATCTCCGGCTGGCTGATGGACCGCTTCGGCCCGCGCAAGGTGGTGCTGGGCAGCCTGGTGCTGCTGGTCCTGGGCGTGGCCGGCACGCTGGGCATGAACCAGCTCTGGCAGCTCACCCTGCTCTGGGGCATCCTGATCGGCCTGGGCGCGGGCGGCAGTAGCTCGGTGCTCTACGCCACCGTCGCCAGCCGCTGGTTCGTGGCCCGCCGCGGGCTGGTGCTGGGCTTCCTGGGCAGCGCCAATTCCACCGGGCAGCTCCTGTTCCTGCCCGCGCTGATGGCGATCATCGTCGGCTTCGGCTGGCGGGGCGGCTCGGTGGTGATGGTAGCCATCGTTCTGGCCCTGGCGCTGCCCGTGCTGCTGTGGATGCGCGACGACCCGGCCGACATCGGCCTGCGTCCCTACGGGGCTGACGGCGCGGAGGCCAGGAGGGCTGCCCAGCCGGACGCGCCCGCGATCTCGCTGTTCGGGGCGCTGCGCACCCCCGACTTCTGGCTGCTGGCCGGCGCCTACTTCGTCTGTGGCGCCACCTCCGGAGGGCTCATCGGCACCCACTTCATCCCCCACTCGATCGACCACGGCATTCCGGAGATGACCGCGGCCGCCACCTTCGGCGTGATGGGCGGGATGAACTTCGTGGGCACCATAGGCGCCGGGTGGCTGACCGATCGCGTCGACCCGCGCAAGCTGCTGGCTATGATCTACGGGCTGCGCGGCCTCTCGCTGTTCGCGCTGCCCTTCTTGACCGACTTCTCCGGCCTGGCTGTCTTCGCGGTGGTGTACGGGCTGGACTGGTTTGCCACCGTGCCGCCCACGGTAGCGGTGACCGCTCGCCGCTTCGGCCGGGGCTCGATGGGCAGCATCTATGGCTGGATCTTCGCCTCGCACCAGCTCGGGGCCGCGGTCCTGGCGGTCGGAGGCGGCGTGATCCGGGTCTGGATGGGCGACTACCAGCTCGCCTTCCTGGCCGGGGGCGTGCTCGGCCTGCTGGCGGCCGGCATGTCGCTGCTGGTCCGCACCCGGCGGCCCAGCCCGGTCCTGGCGCCAGCATGAGCCTCAGTGGTCAGTGGTGAGCAGGCCGTCTGCAGCGAGCGATGCGTAGTGGGCAGTGATTGGGAGAGAGGGCGAGTAGCATGATCCCTTCTATCTCCGCGTCTCCGCGTCTCCGCGTTTCCGCGTCTCCCCGTTTCCGCGTCTCCGCGTCCGGGGGTTAGTGCCGTGCGCTGCTGGGTGTGCGGCGCGGCCGCGGAGGGGGTGTGTCGGTTCTGTGGGCGGGGCGTGTGCAAGGCCCACGCGCGCACGCGGGCGTTCCTGTTCGAGGCGTGGGAGCAGGGCGAGCGTCTGCGCGGGTTGGCGGTGGAGGACGCGCTGCACTGCGGCGTGTGCAAGATCCGCCCGGACCCCATCGACCTGGAGTTCCTGCGGCAGGGTGGGGAGCTATCGTAGGAGTTGACGATCCGTCGGGGGTGGTGGGTGGTGGGTGGAGGCTCGGAGCTCCACCCTCCACCCTCCAGCCTCCAACGATCTGGGGGGTGCGCACGACCGCCATGTCGCCAACAGCGAGGACGGCGCAGCAATCTCCGGCGCTCGCCCTGACGGTGTGGGAGGCGCTCAAGCAGGCGCTCTCGCCCATCGAGGAGCAGCCACGGGTCGTGGCCGGCCTGGAAGTGTCGCACCAGGCCACGCGCGCGGGCGTGCCGTACGTGGTGGTCCACAACCCCGCCGCGAATACGTACCTGAAGCTGGACCCGCGTGAGTTCGACCTGCTGCCCCTGATGGATGGCACGCACACGGTCAAGGAGCTGGTGGTGGCGTACTACCAGCGGCACGGCGTGCTCGCGTTGCCGCGCATTGCCGGACTGGTGCGGCTGCTGCGGTCCCACCACTTCCTCACCGAGCCGCCAGTGGACGCCTACGCGGCCCTGCGCGCGCGGCTGCGGCGCCCGAGCGCTGGCGGGCTGCTGCTGCGACTGGTGCGCGCCTTCGTCCAGTCGGAAGTGGCCCTGCGCGACGTGGACACCCGGCTGGCGACCTGGTATCGCGTCTGGGGCTGGCTGTTCTTCACGCGCCCGGCTGCCTTGCTGGGGACGATCCTCGGGCTGCTCGGCCCGGTCCTGTTCGTGCTCGAGCTCTATCGGGAGCGCTACGACCTGTTCCGAACTGGAGCATCGTACCTGCTGGGTTTGGTCCTGCTCACGGTGCTGGGCGTGCTGGCCCTGATGATCCACGAGTTGGGACACGCCCTGGCCGTCAAGCACGCCGGGCGGTCCGTTCGCCGGGCCGGGCTCATGCTCTACTACGGCCTCCCGACGGCATACGTGGACACGACCGACGTGTGGATGTCCCCGCGCCGGCTGCGGCTGCTGGCATCCTTCGCCGGCCCCTGGACCGGGTTGGTCCTCGGCGGCGTGTGCGCCCTGGTGGTGCTGCTGCTGCCAGAGAGCCCGGTGGGTGCGGTCCTCTTCGCCGGGAGCTTCGTGTTCCTGGTGGACAACCTGCTGAACTTCAACCCGCTCCTGGAACTGGACGGCTACTACCTGCTGGTGGACCTGGTGGAGCGGCCCATGCTGCGAGCGCGGGCGCTGGGCTTCGTGCGCGGACCGCTGTGGGCCAAGCTCTGGCGGCGGCGGCAGCTCACGGGCGAGGAGCGCTTCTTCGCCCTGTTCGGGCTGGCCTCAGCCGCGTGGTCAGCGCTCGCGCTCGTCCTGGCCGTGCGTTTCTGGGAGCTGCGGCTCTGGCCAACGGTGCGGGAGGCATGGTTGGGCGGAGGGCCACTGGTCGAGTGGGCGCTCCTGGTCGTGGCGCTGCTGCTGCTCACCCCACCAGCGCTGGCTCTGTGGGGGCTGGTCAGGCGGCTGGCCGAGCAGGCCAGCTTGAGGATCGCCTGGCTGGAGGCACGCGCGGCCGCGCGCCGCCACGGCGAGGCGCTGGCCGCCCTGCGGGCGGTGCCTCTCTGGTCGGAGTTGCCCGAGGCGCGCCTGCTGGACGTGGCGCGGGCGATGCGCGCCCAGGATGTGGCCGCGGGAACCGAGGTGGTACGCCAGGGCGAGCCCGGCGATCGGTTCTACGTGATCGCCCACGGCGCGTTCGAGGTGCTGGTGGACGGGCAGCCGGTGGCGCGGCTGGAGCGCGGGGACTACTTTGGCGAGCGGGCGCTGCTGAACGACGCCCCCCGGGCGGCGACCGTGTTGGCTGTGGAGCGGGCCCGGGTCTTCTGGCTCGATCAGGCGGTGTTCCGAACGACGCTGGCTTACGACCTCGCCACGCGGGCACGGCTGGAGGCAGCGCTGGCCTACCGCGCCAGCGTGGCCGAGATGCCGCTCTTCCGCGGCCTCTCGTCGGTCGAGCTGGACCTGCTGCTGGCGCGACTGGTTCCGCTCTCGGTCGCGGCGGGCGAGGCGATCGTGCGCCAGGGCAAGCCGGGCGACCGCTTCTACGTGGTGCGGGCGGGGGCGGTGGAGGTGGTGCGGGACGGCGAGGTGCTGGCCACGCTGGGGCCGGGGGAGGCGTTCGGCGAGATCGCGCTGCTGCTGAACGTGCCGCGCACCGCGACGGTCCGCGCGCTCGAGCCGACGGAGCTGCTGGCGTTCAACGCGGCCGACTTCCGCGACCTGCTAGCCGGCTACTGCGGACGCGCCGGCGAGCTGGAGCGGCTGAGTCACCTGCGTCTGGCCGCGCACCCACGCCTCAGCCCGGTTGCCGGTTGAAGGTTGGAGGGAGTGCGCTCCCTCCAAGTTCAGGACTGAGCGATGAGCGATGGGGACTGAGTGGGGTCCCACTCAGTCCCCATCGCTCATCGCTCAGTCCTGGTTCCTCCCTCCAACCTCCAACCGGTCTGCCCACATTGCCTGCTTTGGGCCGCGCTGCGTCCTTTTGCTTCCCGGCAACGCCGAGTACAATAGACGGGTGTCGATCGGTCGTCCTGGCGCGCGACAGCGCGGAGCAGGGAATGGGAAGCTTCAAGTTCGCCTGGATCTGCAGCCTGGTCAGCCTGTGTCTGCTCTCCGCGGCCGTGATCGTGCTGCAGAGCGAGCCGGCTGGCCTGGTGGGGTTGGGCCAGGTGGCGAGCCTGCTGCTGGCGGTCTGGCTGTTCGGCCTGGGCTCGACCGCGCTCATCGTGGCCTACGAGCGCGCTACCCGCCAGCGGCTTCTTCGGATCGAGCGCCGCAACGCGGAGCGCGAGGCCAGCTTGCGCACGGCCGAGGCGGCCGCCCACGAACTCGCTCAGCCTCTCACCGTGGTCATGGCCTATGCCCAGTGGCTCCAGCGCGGCAGCACCAACCAGAAGGACCACCGCTACTACCTGGAGCAGATGGTTGCCTCCTGCCACGAGATGTCGGTCATCCTGCGCCACCTCTACGAGACGATCCGCCATAGCCGGGCCCAGGCCGGTCTGACCATCCTGGACGAGCCGCTGCCCCTCCACACCGCGAGCAGCGCGGAGGGGGACGAGGATGGGTTTGCCACTCCGCCCCATCCCTCGGCTCCCGGGGCGCCGACGCCGCGGCGGGCCAGGACAGTGCTGAGTGCTGAGTCCTGAGTGCTGAGTGAGGTCCTCTACTC
>JACQUR010000299.1 GCA_016210245.1 Chloroflexota bacterium | reverse complement strand
GAAACGGGGTATGGGGATCGCACAGCCGCTCGATCCGCTCGCGGGCCGGCAGCTTGCCGCGGCTGCGATGGCGCTCCATCGCCTCCCGCCCACCGCCCTGGCGCACCTGTTCCAGGCGCTCGCGCAGGATGGCCACCAGGCCCCGGTTGTAGTCGGCGTTGGCCTTGAACTCGGCGGAAGAAGGGTCGACGCGGGTCTCGAGGATGCCCATACTTGGATTATAGCTGAGCGTCCGCGTACTCCCCCGAGATGTTCGTCCCGCTCGCGCGCCTGGGCCACCGGCACCTGGGGCGTCCAGCCGTGTGCCCGGAGCGCCCGCCCCAGGGATCGCGGATGGTTACCGGACCGCGAACGTCCGCTCGATGACCTGGGCGATCCGCGGACTGATCGATGAGCGATCGCTCGACTGGCGAGAGAACCTGACGCCCCTTTATCAACTCACCATCCGCCGCTTGTTCCTCACGAAGTCCACCAGGATGTACTCGCCCAGTCGGTCGGGAGTCGTGTAGAAGGCGCGGCCGTGGTTGAGGCGGGTCATCTGCTCGACGAAGCTCATCAGGGAGTAGCTGCGCTCGAGCATGAAGGTGTTGATGAGGATGCGGTCGCGGGTGCAGCGCTGCACTTCCTTGAGGGTTTCCTGGTAGGTGCGATGGGTGGGCGGATACGAGAACTCTACCCGTCCGCCCTCGAAGTGGGCGGTGGGCTCGCCATCGGTGATGACGATGATCTGCTTGTTGGCACTCCTGGCGCGGCTGAGGAGCTGGCGGGCCAGCATGAAGCCGTGCTGCATGTTGGTGCCGTACACCCACTCGTTCCAGGTGAGCGTTGGCAGGGCATCGGCCTGGAGCTCCTTGGCATAGTAGGAGAAGCCGATCACGTGCAGGCGGTCGCGTGGGAACTGGCCCTTGATGAGCGCGTTCAGGGCCATGGCCACCTTCTTGGCCGCCAGGAAGCAGCCGCGCAGGATCATGGAGCGGCTCATGTCCAGCATGAGCACGGTGGCCGAGCTGGTGAGCAGCTCGGTCTTGTAGACCTCGAAGTCCTGGGGCTTGAGGCGCACGCTGGTTCCCTCACCCCTCACCCTGACCCTCTCCCAGGGGGAGAGGGAGATGGTTCCCTCTCCCCTCACCCTGACTCTCTCCCAGGGGGAGAGGGAGATGGTTCCCTCTCCCCCTGGGAGAGAGTCAGGGTGAGGGGTAGCCCGCTGCTCGGCGGCCTCGCGCTCCAGGGCATTGAACAGGGTGCCGCGCAGGTCCAGCAGGAAGGGGTCGCCGAACTCGTAGCTCTTGCTCTCGTCGGTGCGGTCGACGCCCTGGCCGCGGAAGTCGGCCGCGTGCTGGCCGAAGCGGTCGCGCTTGAGCTGGAGGAAGATGTCCTGGAGCGCCTTGTGGCCGATTCGGCGGATCGCGCGGGCGGTCAGCTCCAGCGTGTTGCCGCGGCGCTCCAGGTAGCCGGCCTCCTCGAGCTGTCTGGTCACCTGGCGGAGCTGCTCCAACTGCTCCGCCGCGTCGTCCCCCAGCAGGCGGGCGAGCTGGTTGGCATCCAACTGTGCCAGGTCGGCCTCGTCCTGGGCGCCGCGGAGCTGCTGCTCCAGCCGGTCGATCTCCTGGAGGTCGCCCATGAGCTGCATCGCCTCCTGGAGGGTCACCGGCTCGTCGCCCTGGAAGGGATAGCGCTGCCGCCCCGGTCTGGGCAGCAGCTCGGCCAGGTTTGCGGCCAGCATCGCCAGCTCGCCCCGCAGCCGGTCGTCGCGCAGCGCCGCGTCCAGCATTTGCTGGAGCTGGCGGCGCTGCTCCGGGCTCATGCTCTCCAGCAGCGCTTGCATCTGCACCATCTGGCGCTGCAACTGCTCCAGCAGTTGGTCCAGGTTCTCCACGCCCGGGAAGAACTGGCCGTGCTTGCGCATGAACTCGTCGAAGTCCGGCTCGCGCCCCTGGGCGCGGTCGCGTAGCATCTGGTTGAGGTCGCGGATCATCTCGCGCAGGCGCTGGAGGTCCTGGGAGGTCAGGCCCTGGATGGCCTGCTGGAGGCCCTGGAAGTGCGACTGCAGGAGCTGCTGCTGCAGCACCTGGAGCAGCTCCTGGAACAGCCGCCGCGCCTCGGGGTCCATGAAGTCGTAGTCCGAGAGCTGCTTGATCTGCCCGCCCAGGTCACCGGGGAGCTGGTCCAGGAAGCGCTGCTTCTCGGCCGCCATCCGCTCCAGCGTCTTCTGGAGCCCTTCCGGCACCTCGCCCGTCCGGGCCTTCTGCCGGCCCTCGTCCAGTCGGCGCTGGATGCCGGCCCGCTCGGTCTGCTTGACCTGCTCCAGCTTGTCCTGCAGGTCCTTGACGATCCCGGACAGGTTGTAGCGCTCGAGCTGCTCCTGGCGGCGGCGGCGCAGGCGCTCGAGCAGGTCCTGCAGCCCGGGCAGGCGCCGCCCCTCGCGGTCCTGGAAGCCTTGCTGCAGCAGGCGCTGCAACGCCCGCCACAGGTCGCCGTCATCGACCAGGTCGTCGCTGAGCGCGTCCATCAGGTCGTCGGCGTCCGGCGGCAGGACGTGCTGCGTGCCATCCCAGCGAGTGTAGCGAATCAGCATGGCTGCGCTCCAGCGTGATGCGTAAAGCGTAAAACGTAATGCGTAAGCTCAGGTTACTATGCCGGTTCACGCTTCACGCATCACGTCTTACGTCTTGCGCATTACGTTTTACGTTTTACGTTTTACGTTTTACGTTTTACGTTCGGTAGCGGAACCGTCCGGCCAGGCGGTCCTTGTTCAGCTTGCGGTTGAGGTGCAGGCCCTCGAGGACAAATTCCATGCCGGCCGCGATGAGGCCCGGGTTGGCCTGGGCGCCCAGCTTCTTGAGCGCGGCCGTCAGCCCGCCCACCTCGGCGGCCTGGCGCATGTAGTCCAGGGAGGGCATGCCGTCGGCCGCCTCGACCTGGAGGCCATGGTCGAAGTTGGCGAGCAACTCCTCGAACTCGCTCATGGCGAAGTGGCGGTTGAACACGTTCAGGACCGCCCGCTGGACGAGCTTGTCGATCACCTTCTCCTCGCCCACCTCGCCCACCGTCTCCAGCTCGATCTTGCCCGCGGTGGTGGCCACAATCGCCGCCAGGTCGGAGATGCGCGGCACCACCTGCCGCTCCTTGAGGCGAATGGAGCGCTTGAGGGCGTTGGCGAGCAGGCTCTCGTAGTTGCAGATGGAGACGCGCGCCGAGACGCCGGAGCGCTGGCTGATGTCGGGGCTGCGCCGTGCCAGGTGGGTGATCTCGGCCACAATGTCCTTGATATAGCGCGGCACGAGAGTTTCGAAGCCGTCGGCGCTGAAGACGGTTCGCTCCTGCTCCATGATCGCGATCTCGTGCTCCAGGCTGCGGGGGTAGTGGGTGCGAACCTGGGCGCCGAAACGGTCCTTGAGCGGAGTGATGATCCGCCCGCGATTGGTGTAGTCCTCCGGGTTGGCGGAGGCGACCACGAACAGGTCCAGGGGCAGCCGGACCTTGTAGCCGCGGATCTGCACGTCGCGCTCTTCCATGATATTGAGCAAGCCCACCTGGATGCGCTCGGCCAGATCCGGCAGCTCGTTGAGGGCGAAGATGCCGCGGTTGGTGCGCGGCAGCAGGCCGAAGTGAATGGTCAGCTCGTCGGCCAGGTAGCGCCCCTCCGCCACCTTGATCGGGTCGACCTCGCCGATCAGGTCGGCGATGGTGATATCCGGCGTGGCCAGCTTCTCGCCGTAGCGGCGCTGGCGGGGCAGCCAGTCGATGGGCGTGCCGTCGCCCAGCTCGGCCACCCGCTGGCGGCAGGCCTGGCAGATGGGCGCGGATGGATGGTCGGTGATCTCGCAGCCGGCGATGGCCGGGACCTCGGCATCCAGCAGATTGGCCAGCAGCCGGGCCATGCGCGTCTTCGCCTGTCCGCGCTCGCCCAGGAAGATCACGTCCTGGCCAGACAGGAGGGCGTTCTCCAACTGCGGGATGACGCTGTCCTCGAAGCCGATGATGCCCGGCAGCAACTCCTCGCCCTTACGGAGGCGCGCGATCAGGTTCTTGCGCAACTCCTGCTTGACCGAGAGCACCTGGTAGCCGCTCTCGCGCAGTTGGCCAACGGTGGTGGGCTTGGACATGCGGCGCACTCCCGGGGCAAGGATGGCGGCAGGCGGCCGGCTGGGCGACCGATAGCACACTATGGCCCGCCTCGGGGCAATTGTCAAGCTCTCGACTCACCGCCGCTGGCATGTGTTAAAGTGGTGAGTGTAGGCTGGGCAGCACGCAACCCAGGGGGCGAGTCAGCGACTCGCCCCTTCGGCTGCCGGAGAGGACGGCGTGGGCCAGGTGGCGGCAACATCGGCAAAGCTGGACGGCGCGGCATCGAGACCGGGCGCGTCAAGGCGCACGCGGCCGTGGTACGGGTTGATCGCCCTGCCTTCGCCCGAGGTCGCCGAGCGGCTGCGCTCTCTGCAGCAGCGCCTCGCCGTCCCGGGCGCGGAGCCGCAGCCCCACCTCACCCTCAAGATGCCCTTCCGGGTCCGAACCCGCCTGGCCGAGGTCAGGCAGCGCGTCGCCGAGGTGGCGCGCCAGACCGCGCCGGTCTGCGTCTCGGTTCGTGGCGTTGGCGGCTTTCCGGGGCCCTATAGCAACGCGGTTTACGCCAGCGTGCCGCGCAACCCCGAGCTCGAGGCGCTGCACGCCGCGCTGGTGCGCGCGCTTGACGGCTCGATCGTGAACGTCTACCCCTACACCGGCGAGATCGAGCTGGCGCAGTACGCGCCACACCTCACCATTGCCTCGGACCTGTCGGACGAGGACTTCGCGCGGCTGCTGGGCCGCTTGCAGGATCAGCCAATCGAGGGATGCTTCGAGATCACCAGGATGCACCTGATGCGCCGGGACACCCGGGGGCGGTGGCGGGTCGTCCAGTCGTTCCCGCTGGGCCGCCGGCTCCCTACTGAGTCGACCGTCGACAGTCGACAGTCCACAGTCCGCCAGGGCTGCGTTACCGCTGATCTGATGACTTCCACCCCCGCCGCCCTGAAGGGCGGGCCTCAAGCCGCCAGGCCCCCAGGCCCGCCCTTCAGGGCGGCGGGTGGACCTGACAATTATTGACGAGTCACAGTCCGCCAGTGAACGGTCGAGTGTGGACCTGGTCTCGCCTACACCCGGCTGCCCAGCTCGTCCAGGATCTCACGGGTGTGCTCGCCCAGCAGCGGCGGCCTGGCGAGCACGGGCGGGGTATCTTCGGAGAAGCGGGCAGGGGGGCGGAAGCGCGGGATGGGGCCCAGCGACGGGTCCTCCTCCACGTCCACGATGCCCAGGTGTTGGACCTGCGGGTCCTGGACGACCTCGCTGATGCGGTTCGCGGGCGCGCACGGCACCTCGTGCGCGACCAGGACCTCCAGCCACTCCTGGCGGCTCCGGGTCTCGAAGACCCGCTGCAGCTCCTCGGCCAGCTCCTCGTAGCGGCGAACGCGCTCCTTCCTGGTGGCGAAGCGGGGGTCCGTGAGCAGGTCGGAGCGCCCGATGGCCTCGCACAGGTGCTGCCAGAACTTGGGCGGCGAGGAGAGATGGATGAGGAAGGGCTTGCCGTCTGCGGCCCGGAAGACGTAGGCCTGGGCACTGCGCGCGTGGGTGTCTGGCCCGGGCTCGATCCCGCCCATCACGTGCTTGGCCACCACGTACCCGAGGAAGTGGACCAGGGAGTGGAGCATGTTCACTTCCACGTGCTGTCCCCGGCCGGTCTGCTTGCTCGCTACGAGCGCGGTGGTAATGGCGAACGCGGCGGTGAGCCCGGTGAGACTGTCGGCGGAGGCGGGACCGCGCAGGCGGGGCTGCTCCGGGTCCAGGAACAGCCCGGTCAGGCCGCTGAGCCCCTGGGCCACGCTGTCGTAGCTCGGCCGGTCGACGTAGGGCCCATCCGGTCCGAAGCCGGTGACAGTGCAATAGACCAGGCGCGGATTGGCGGACTTGAGTGTCTCGTAGTCGATGCCTAGCCGGGCCGTGACGCCCGGCCGAAAGTTCTCAAGGAACACGTCGGCCGTCTCGGCCAGGTGCAGCAGTCGCTCGCGGTCCCGCGGGGTCTTTAGATCGAGCACGAGGCTGCGCTTGCCCCGGTTGAAGGCGGCGAAGGAGGGGCCAAAGCCCTCCCCCTCCCAGGTGCGGAAGGGATCGCCCGTCGGCGGCTCGACCTTGAGGACCTCGGCGCCCATCTCGGCCAGCAGGACGCCCGTGTACGGCGCGGAGATGAACTGCCCCAGGTCCAGCACCCTGATGCCTGCTAGTGGTCCCATGAGATACCCTCCGGTGAGCGGTCAGCCATCAGCGATCAGCCGTCAGTGCCGGCTGATGGCTGATCGCTGATAGCTGGCAGCTTCAATCTCTATGTCCGGCAATACCATGTCGTCGCCGAAGCCCGGGTAGTACAGGTCGACCTGGAGCAGGGTGGCGCAGCCCGGGCAGAAGTACTCGAGGTACGTGGCGAGGAACCCGGAGGCGCCGGGGAACGGCACGTCCACGACCTCGTTCAGATCGACCACCCGCAGCGCGGCGCCCAGCTTGTAGGTCTGGTCGGCCGGGCCGAAGGCGTGCTGGCAGCGGACGCACCGCCAGATGGCCGCGCCGCCCCGGCCGGCGATCTCCACCGAGGCATGGGGCCGCAGCAGCGTCGGCCACGCCTCCGCGCCAGGGGCCGGCTCCCAGGTTTGGTTGCGCACCGGGCGCGCCGCGGCCAGGCGCTCGCGCCGCAGCGCCTCGCGCAGGGCCGAGGTTTCGTCTATCTGCACGCCCAGGGCGTCGTCCAGCACCACCCCGAAGCCGCGGCGCGCGACGTGCGGCGTGTAGATGGCCGCCCGCACATCGGCGGCCACCCGCTCCGGGTCGCGCTCCAGCGGGTCTCCGAAGCCGCCGCCGCTCTGGACGAAGTCGGTCACCAGCCAGCAGGACGGGAGGTGGATCCTGCCCCTGGGCGGCTGGGGCTGGTACGCGCTCCCCCAGCCGCCATCCAGCAGCTCCGGCACGGTGGCGGGGTACTCGCCGCGCTGCAGCCGCTCGCACAGGCGGTCCAAGTCGACCTGGAAGAGGGCTCTGAGTCCGCCGCCGCCCATCGGGTAGCCGCCGAACAGGCCGGGGCCGGTCTGGGGCGCCCCCACGTAGCGGCGGAACTCCACCGACAGGTCGTCGGAGCGATAGGTCATGTAGATGCGTTGGGTTCCTGCTCCACCTCGGTACGCGCCGTAGCCGGCCCCGTTGGCCAGGTGGCTGCGCGAGAAGTAGAGCAGGGGATAGTGCAGCTCGACCCGCTCCACGTCGTTGATCCCACCGGATGGGATGTTCGGGTGGCCGGCCGAGTCCACCCCATCCCGGCCGGGCGTGGCCCCGAAGCCGCCGCCGTGGACGTCGAACAGGCCCATGGCCACCGGGATGCCCTCGGCGTTGTGGCCGCCGTACATGTAGCCGGGGCCGCCGTTGTAGAGCAGCCCGTGCCAGCCGGCGTTGACATCCTCGTGCAGCCCGGCCGCGTACAGCATGCGAGCCGTGCAGTCCATCACTGCCAGCACCAGCATCTTGCCCACGTTGGGCGCGCGGGTGCAGGCCGCGGGGAAGTGGCAGTTCAGGATAGTGCCCTCGGGGATACGGATGTCCACCGGGGCCATCTTGCCGTCGCTCCAGGGCACATCCCAGAAGATGGTGTTGGTCAGGGCCAGGGCGATGTGGGCGCGGGAACTGGGCAGGGTGGAGTTCATGTCGTCGGCGGACTGGGGGCTGGTGCCCGCGCAGTCGAGGATCAGGCGGTCGGCGCGCTTGGTGGCCCGGCACAGGATGCGATAGGGCTCCGTGCCGCGCGTGGTCGAGCCATACACCCGGGAGGTCCACGTCCCATCCGGGATCTGGCGCAGCCTGGCGCGGGCGAGCGCCTCGCCGTCGTCGATCAGCTTCTGGCACGCGGCCATGACGAACGCCGGCCCGAACCAGCGCAGCAAGGTGGTGAAGCCGCCCGCGGCGACGTTGTTGGCCGCGACGCGCGAGCGCAGGTCAAGCTCGACGTAGTGGGGATCGCGGCACTGCTCCACCAGCGTCCTGCACACGTCGTCGCGGAACTCCCCGCGCTCCACCACCTTGAGGCCAAGGATGCGGATGCCCTCGTGGTAGACCTCGGACGCCTCCCCGGCCAGCACTCCGCCGGTGTCGGCGGTGTGCGAGCTGCTGGCGGTCCAGGCCACCAGGCGCCCCTCGAAGAAGATGGGCTTGACGACCATCTGGTCGTAGGTGAGGGAGCCGGCCACGTAGGGATCGTTGAAGAAGACCTGGTCGCCGTCGAAGAAGCCCGGGCGCCGCCCGAACCAGGCGATGAGCTGCTTGATCGCGTCGGAGGTAGCCGCGGCGAAGCGGAGGTGGCCGGAGCAAGCCAGGACCATCCGCCCCTGCGGGTCGTAGAACGACTGCATGCACTCGCCGCCCTGGACGACGATGGGCGAGGCGGACACGCGCTGCAGCACCACCCGCCCCTCTTCCCCGATCGCCCACAGGCGGTGGGCGAAGACCTCGTACCTGACCGGATCGATAGTGCCGGTCGCCACGGCCATGGGCTGGTTCCTCCGGCAGTGGTCAGTGGCCAGTGGTCAGTGGCCAGTGGACTTGAGTAACTGGCCACTGGCCACTGACCACTCGTTGACGGCTGAACGCTTGCGTCAACTCTATGGGTTCGGCCGGGGGGCGTCAAGTCGGGACCCGCGGGAGTTAGGGCTATTCAGTTGTCCGGT
>JACQUR010000297.1 GCA_016210245.1 Chloroflexota bacterium | reverse complement strand
GGTTCAGTGCGCCGGCCGTTGCCGCAAGGCTCCCACCCTGGCCTCGCCCCAGCACAGGACCAGCCCGAGCGCGCCGCCCCACATCAGGTGCGCGACGGCAAAGACCGGAGCGTTCAGCCGCAGCATGGCCGGGTCGACCAACGGCACGACGATGAGCCACATCAGGGCAAAGACTACCAGACCGTAGACCGCGCCGCCTACGATCAGCCCCCCGAGCCCCTGGAGCCGTGGTGCGACCAGCGCGGCGAAGACCACGCCCAGGATGACGGAGTTCATCATGTGGCCCATGAGGCCGAGCAGCACCGGGATGAGTGCGAAGGGCACCGGCGTGGCGACGCTCTGCAGGTCGCGCAGGATCGTGGCGGCGATGAAGACCACCGGCGACCAGAAGCCCGCCCCGGCAACCGCCTCGTAGACCATCTGGATCATGCCCATCACCATACTGGCGATCAGGCCCGCCAGGAGCACCCGTGTGTTGACCATCGTAATGAAACCTCCCTGGTTGATTGTTACCTACAGTCTGCCAGGCCCCGGCGTGCCAGACTGTAATCTGGCACACAATGGCGGATACGGCACCGGTGGTCTGCCACTCCTGATTTGTGGAGGGGGTCGGCCATCCGAGCCGCGATCGTGAGGCCCTTCGACAGGCTCAGGATGAGCGGAGCCCGGGGTCCGCTCATCCTGAGCCTGTCGAAGGGCCTCACGATCGCGGCTCGGACAGCACGAGCCCGTCGTCAGCGGCGCTCGCGCTCTGCGCGCGGCGGGATGCCCCAGAGGGGCGCCTCGACAGTTCCCAGGATGACTTCGACCTGCTCGTGTCGGAGGTGCTCGATCACCGTCTCTGGCCCCTGGCGCCTGAGTGCGACGTCCAGACGCCCCTGCCCGATGCTGATGCCCTGGAGCTCCAGACGCGGCAGCCACTCGGGCAGCCAGGGGGCGAGGAAGCACCGCGCCCGAGGCGCATCGGGCACCAGGCCGAGCAAGAGCTGCGCCACCAGCAGGGGAACGGCGGCGGCCCACGCCTGCGGGCTGTTGGCCGCTTCATAGGGCACGGGCAGCCCATGCGAGCGATCCAGCCCACAGAACAGCTCCGGCAGACGCTCCTCTTCGAACGCGCACGCCGCTTCGAGGATCGACCGGATCAGAGTGCTGGCGGCCTCGCGCAGCCCATAGCGCCACAATCCCGCTGCGGCCAGAGCGGTATCGTGGGGCCACACGGAGCCACGCTGGTAGGACAGCGGGTTGTACGCAGGGTTCTGTGCGGAGAGGGTCCGCAAGCCCCAGCCGGAGAACAGGTCTGGCTGGAGCAGGCGCGCGGCTACGGCGGCGGCGCGTTCCGGGCTGGGTAGCCCGCTCCAGAGCAACTGGCCCGGGTTGGAGGCGATCCCCTTGACCTGGCGCTTGTCGCCATCGAGGGCGAAGGCATAGAAGCCGGCCTCTTCCAGCCAGAAGCGCTCCTCGACCAGGGCGCGCAACGCGCTCGCAGCGTGGACCAGGCGCTCCGCCTCGGCCTGGTCCCCCTGCTCGGACAGCAGTTCTGCCATGGCGAGGCGGGCGGCGAAGAGGTTGCCCTGCAGCTCGACGGTCGCCAGTGGCAGCGTCGGCTGGCTGCCGTCTTCATGCACCACCGCGTCGCCGGCGTCTTTCCAGCCCTGGTTGCGGTAGCCTCGCGAGCTGCGGGTCGCGTACTCCAGCAGCCCATCCCCATCCCGGTCGCCCAGCTCGTCGCACCAGCGCAGGGCGGCCCTGGCTGTCGCCAGGTGGGCGTCCAGCAGACGACGCGCGCCGGTCCAGCGCCAGGCGTGCCAGAGCGTCAGGCAGTACAGCGCCGGCGCGTCGTGGGTGCCGTAGTACGGGGTGTGGGGGACCATCCCTCGGTAGGCCAGCTCACCTCGGCGCAGCTCGTGGGGCAGCTTGCCCGGTTCCGCGTCACGCCAGTCGTCGCGTTCCTTCGCCTGCAAGCGGCCCAGCGCCGCCAGCGCACCTTCGGCCAGCCACGCGCCGTCGAGCCCGGCCATCAACGCGGTAACCAGGGGATCCCGACCGAAGAGGGTGAGGAACCACGGTACTCCGGCCGCCACATACGGTGGGGAGGGCGGCTGGGGCACCGCCAGCGCCCGGAGATCGGCCCGGCCTTGCTCGAACGGCCGCTCGAGCAGCGCGTCCGTCCGAATCGCCAGGGGATGACCTACTGGCACCGGGCTCGGCTCGGACCCGTGCGGATCGCTGCCGCGAGGGAGGGGTGCGCCATCGATCACCGGCGCCGCCTCGAGACAGCAGCGCCACGCCGCGCCTGGCGCCAACTCCAGGTTGAAGACGACCTGCGCCCCGACGAAGATGGGGTGGACGCCAGGAGCGTCAAAGCCTACCCGCAGCTCACGGCGGAAGCCACCCTGCTGGTAACTCAGGATCAGCTCATCCTGGCCGGCAACGCGGCGGATGTTCAGACGAGGCGGGAGGGAGCGCTCCTTGACCTGGAAGAGGTCCGCGAAGTCGGCGTCGAGCTGGAGGCTGAGGCGAGCCCGTACCGGGCGGCCAGCGAAGGCGCGGACCACCAGATCGTCGTGCAGCACGCCGTCCAGGCGCCGTCTGAGGCTCAGCAGGAGGGACCCCGCGGCGAGGTCGCCCGTCGGATCGCGCAGCGGGGGGTTCTGGAACTCCCACTGGGCGGTGGCGTGCCCGGACCGTGAGCGCCCGAGCAAGCGCCAGGCGTGCCCACCGATGGCAAGGCGATACGTGGAGAGCACGCGCGTGTCCGCGGCGAAGAAGCCGTGCAGTGCCTCGGCTCGCACTCGGCCATCGGGGCCGCAGGCGAGGGCCACACCCCCGCCGTGGAGCACCATGACGGGTTGCGGGACGCGAACCCCACCGTTCATGGGGGCGTGTAGAGCAGCCCGACCAGGATTCCCCAGAGGGCGTGCAGCAGCAGGCTGGTGAGGGCGAAGCGGGGCGTGCCGGTCTTCCAGCCCATGAGGCCAAGGCCGGACATGGGCGCCACCAGGGCGCCGGCGAGGGTCAGGGCGAGCGCTTCGCCCCAGAGGAATCCCTCGAGGGGGCGAGGCCAGGAGAGGTTTGGATCGATGAGACTGGCAAAGGCGAGCGCGAGCAACACGCTGTTCACCAGGTGGGAGGCGAGGCCCAGCAGCCAGGCGCTCGGGCGGTCAGAGACCATGTAGCGGCGCCCGAAGTCGGCGATGTCCACGGCGACGAGCCCTGGGATGGTCGCTGCCCAGAGCCCCGCGATCGCCATCACGTAGCCGGCGGCCAACCCGGCCAGGACCACGCTGGCGAAATCGACCTCCCGCCACGAGAGCACGTGCATGGTCCTACCTTGCCCTCCCCGTCCGGGAACGGGCAGGGCGTTGGCAGAGGGCAGGTGCGCGGGGGGCGTGCTTACTCCGTGGTCGTCTCATGCGGCGCCGCTGCCCACCTCAAGTAGATCCCCAGCACCGTTCCGAAGAAGAAGGTGTGGG
>JACQUR010000027.1 GCA_016210245.1 Chloroflexota bacterium | reverse complement strand
CTTCCCTGCCAGGGAAGGGGGAGTCGCTCCGTCCCCTGTCCGTCTCCCCCTTCCCTTGTAGGGAAGGGGGCGGGGGGGTTAGGTCCGGACCTCTCCCCCAGCCCCTCCCCTGCCAGGGGAGGGGAGCCGCTTCTGCATCGTCTCCCCCTTCCCTGGTAGGGAAGGGGGCCGGGGGGTTAGGTCCGGCCCGTGGGTTGACAACCCGGGGGATGCGCGTATACTGGTGCCGAGTCGGCCGCTGAGCGGGGTGGTTCGTTGCGCGGCCGCGATTGCCAGCGTGTCCAGCCGAGGAACGATGTCCGATCGAGCGGCGCTGCGCCAACTCTGGCTGTTTGCCCTGGCGGGCGTTCTGGCCCTCCTGGCGATCGATCCTGCCGCGCTCGCAGGGGGGCAGCCAGGCGCTGGCGCGCTGGCGTGGTCCGGTGCGCCCGTCGGCAGCCGGCAACCGCGGCAGCTCCCGCTCAGCGTGGTGGCCGCGGCTGGAGGGGTCGACATGGCGCTCGACCCGTCCAGCTCCACCCACGCGGTGGGCGAGGTGTTCCAGGTGCGGGTGGTGGTGAGCGCCGGCAGCCAGCAGGTCGACGGCGCGGAGGCACACCTGGACTTCGACCCGGCCAGGCTGCGGGTGAGCGATGGCGCGGGCGATGCGGCCAGCATGGTGACCGCCGGCACAGCGCTGGGCCTGGTGCTGCAGAACAGCGTCGACAACAGCGCGGGCCACATCGACTTCGCGGCGGGCGCCGACTTCGGCAGCGCCGGACCGAGCGGCACCTTCACCCTGGCCACCATCACTTTCAGGGCGTCCAGCGCCACCGGGCCAGGTGGTACCGCCCTGAGCTTCGCCTTCGGCGGGACGCGCAACACTAACGCCGTGTTCAAGGGTCGCTCGGTCTTTGGCGGGGCCACCGGCGGCGTAGCCACCGTGCTGGCCGCGGCCACGGCCACGCCCGCGGCCACGGCGACGCCCGTGGCTGCGGCGACGCCGACAGGTGGCGGCGGAGGCGGGGGCAGCGATGGAGGCAGCGGCGGCACGACGGGCGGCAGTGGCGGAAGCTCCGGCGGGAGCAGCGGCGCGGGCAGCGGTGCCGCAAGCAGCGGCGCGGGGGCCTCGAACGTCGCGCCGAGTCCCACGCCGCACACCAGCGCAGTTCCGGCGCCGAGCGCCTACCCGACCGCGGAACCTGCGGCCACGCCGACGCCGGCCCCGTCGATCGAGGCCGGGGCGCGCCCGCGTGGCCTGGCAGTGCAAGCCGCGCTGCCGCCCGAGGGCGGCCACGTGGCCAGCCGCGACGGGGGTGTGAGCGTCACTCTGCTCGGCGGGGCGACGGGCGGGGCGCCCGCGCTGGTCGAGCTGGTCCCGCTGGCCCCGGACTCGGTCCCGCCGGCGCCGGCGGGCTTCCAGATGGGCGAGGGAGCCTTCCAGCTCACGGTGGCGGACGCGGCCACGGGCCGCCCGGTGAAGGAGTTCCCCGCCCCACTGGTGCTGGCCTATCGGCCCACGCCCGGCGAGCTGGCGCTGGCCGAGGGCGAGCTCGCGCGCCTCAAGCTCTCCTCCTGGAGCGGGACGGCCTGGGTGGCGCTGGTCTGCTCCGCCGACGGCGGCACCCTCACCCTCACCTGCAGTCTGCCCCACCTAACCTTATTCGGCGTCCTGGTCGTGCCGCGCGAGGTCGGGCCGCTGGAGTTCGACCTGCCCGGCGGCCACTTCTTCAAGCAGGCCAACGGCTTCAACGGCGCGGGCGAGGCCGGCTACGCGGTGGTAGACGACGGCCAGGCCGCGTTCTGGAGCGAGTTCCAGCGCCTGGGCGGGCTCCAGCGGGTGGGCTACCCGGTGAGCGGGCGGTTCGTCCACGGGGGCTTCCTGACCCAGGCGTTCCAGAAGTTGGCCCTCCAGTGGCGGCCCGAGCTGGGGCGAGCGGTGCCGGTGAACGTGTTCGACGACCTGAACCAGCGCGGCGCGGACGGCTGGCTGGAGAGCTTCCGCCAGGTGCCGCCCGCGGCCGACACCAGCGCCGACGCCGGCCTGGACTGGGAGGCGGTGGTGGCCCGCCACGTGGCCCTGCTGGACCCTTATCCCGCCCTGCGCGACTTCTACCTGGCCGACCCCGACTGGCTGGAGACCTACGGCCTGCCCCTCTCCATGAAAGACTACGGGCCGCTGGTGGCGGTACGGCTGCAGCGGGCGACGCTGCAGCTCTGGACCGTGGACGTGCCCTGGGCCACGGCCGGCACGGTGGTGGTGGGCAACGGGGGAGACCTGGGGAAAGAGGCGGGGCTGTGGGGGCGGGAGGACCGGACCTAACCCCCCCCGCCCCCTTCCCTACCAGGGAAGGGGGAGACGACGCGGGAGCGGATGGGCTCCCCTCCCCTGGCAGGGGAGGGGCCGGGGGAGAGGTTCGTCCCCCCGGCCCCCTTCCGTACCAGGGAAGGGGGAGACGGAGAGGGGCCGGAGCGACTCCCCCTTCCCTCGCAGGGAAGGGGGCCGGGGGGTTAGGTCCGGACTCCCCTCCCCTGGCAGGGGAGGGGCCGGGGGAGAGGTCCGGACCCAGCCCCCCAATCGTGATGCACGTGTGACGCCAACTATGATCCGCGGCGCGGCCGGGTGGGCGATAATCACCCTCGTTATGAGCGACCAACCGAGCTCCTACCCGGTCGACGCCCGTGGCTTCGTGCAGCAGTGCGCCTGGTGCAGCCTGGTGGCCGACGAGCGGGGACGCTACGTCCTTCCCGCGCCGGGTCTGCTCCAGGGGTGGAGCGTCACCCATGGCTGCTGTGACTCGTGTCGGCGGCGGCTCGAGGCCGCCATGGAGCGGCGGCGCCAGGCCCGTTGCACCCTGGCGAGCTGCTGAGCGCGGCCCTGCTCCGCCGGCGCGATTGACCGCCTCCCCACGCCGCGCCATAATGGCAGTAGCACATTGTGCTGAGGTGAGCGCGTGGACCCCTACGCCGCGGTGCGGGAGCGATTGCAGCACGGCCAGACGGTAGTGCTGGACGGCGGGATCGGCTCAGAGTTGGTGCGCCGCGGCATCCGCTGGCGCGATCACGGGATGCGTACCGACGCGCACGTCGTCCAGGCAGTCCACGAGGAGTACCTGGCCGCGGGCGCCGACGTGATTCGCACCAACACCTTTCAGCTCAATCGCCGCACCTACCTGAACGTCTTCCGCAACCCCGAGCACATGCGCCACATCGGCGCGCCAGGCCTGGAGCATCACGCTCCCACCGTGGTGCGGCAGGCCGTCACCCTGGCCAGGGCCGCGCGCGATCGCTCGGGGCGCAGCGAGGTGGCCATCGCGGGCGTCATCTCCCCTCTTGAGCACTGCTTCCGCCCGGATCTGTCCCCGCCGCCCCAGGTGGCGCGCGTCGAGCACCAGGAGTACGCCCAGGTGCTGGCCGAGGCGGGGGTCGACCTGCTGCTGCTGGAGTCCATGAACACCATCGCCGAGGCGCGGGCGGCGGCCGAAGCAGCGTGCGCCTCCGGCCTGCCCGTGTGGACCAGCTTCGTGGTTGGCGCCGACGGCAACGTGCTGAGTGGCGAGCCGCTGGCGGAGGCGGCGCAGGCCGTGCGCGAGGCGGGCGTCCAGGCGGTGCTGGTGAACTGCGCCCCGCCCGAGGACGTGGCGCGAGCGCTGGAGGTGCTGGCCCGCTCGGCCCCCAGCCCGTTCGGCGCCTACGCTCACATCGGCAAGTTCGACCCGCCGAGCTGGAAGTTCGAGTTCTTCCCGCAGTTCAGCCAGACCGAGACGTGGCCGCCGGAGCGCTACGCCGAGGCGGCGCGAGGCTGGCAGGCCCTCGGGGCCCGCCTGATCGGCGGCTGCTGCGGCACCGGCCCGGCCCACACGCGGGCCCTGAAAGCGGCGCTGGCGGAAGCGCGATGAGCTACGACGTGATCAGGCAGAAGCTCCAGCGCGGCCGGGTGGTCCTGCTGGACGGTGCTATCGGCACGGAGATCCTGCGCCGCGACCTGACCTGGGCCGACCACCAGCTCAAGCGGCGGCCCGACGTGGTGCGCGCCATCCACGCCGACTACATCGCGGCCGGGGCGGACGTGATCTCGACCAACACCTTCCAGCTCACCCGGCGCGCCTTCCTCAACCACTTCAAGGACCTCGACCACCTGCGCCACATCGGTGCGCCCGACCTGGAGACCCGCTGGGCCGAGCTGCTGCGCGCGGGCGTCGAGCTGGCCCGGGAGGCCCGCGCACAGACGGCCGGCGGCCGGCCGGTGGCCATCGCCGGCGCCATGACCACCCTGGAGTGGTGCTTCCGCCCGGACCTGGCGCCCAGCCCGGACCAGGCGCGGGCCGAGTACCGCGAAACGGTCGAGGTCTTCGCCGCGGCCGGCTGTGACCTGATGCTGGTCGAGACGGTGAACTCGATCGGCGAGGCGGTGGCGGCGGCCGAGGCCTGCCGGGCGGTGGGCATCCCCTTCTGGGTTTCCTTCGTCTGCGACCAGCAGGGCAAGCTGTTCACGGGTGAGACGCTGGAGCAGGCGGCGCGAGCGCTGGACCCGCTGGAGCCGGGTGCCGTGCTGCTGAACTGCGCCCCACCGCCGGACGTTACCGTGGGGCTGGCCGAGCTGGCCCGCCACCGCACCAGGCCGGTGGGCGTCTATCCCCACGTCGGGCGCTTCAACCCGCCCGAGTGGCTGTTCACCGACGAGTACCCGCCGGACCGCTACCTGGAGCTGGCCCGCCAGTGGGTGGCGCTGGGCGCTACGATCATCGGCGGCTGCTGCGGCACCACGCCCGACTACATCGCCGTCCTCAAACGAGGGCTGAGCGATGAGCCATGAGCGATGAGTCGATGGGATGCTCGACCCGCATAGCCCATCGCTCGTAGCTCATCGCTTGTACGACGCCCTCGTCATCGGGGGCGGCCACAACGGACTGGTCACGGCCGGCTACCTGGCGCGGGCCGGCTGGAGCGTGCTCGTGCTCGAGCGCCGGCCGGTGGTGGGCGGCGCCTGCGTGACCGAGGCGGTCTTCCCGGGCTACAAGGTGTCGACCGCCGCCTACCTGGTGAGCCTGCTCCAGGAGAAGGTCGTCCGCGACCTGGAGCTACGGCGCTACGGCTACCACGTCTTCCCCAAGGAGCCGGCCTACTTCGCCCCCTTCCCCGATGGCCGCTTCCTGTTCATGTACCAGGACCTGCGCCGCACGTGCGAGGAGATCGCGAAGTTCTCTCGCCGCGACGCCGAGCGCTACCCGGCCTACGAGGCCTTCGTCGATCGCCTGGCCCGCTTCGTCGAGCCGCTCCTGCTCCAGGCGCCGCCCAACGTGCCGCCGCGCAGCCTGGCCGACTGGCTTGCCCTGGCGCGCCTGGGCAGGCGGCTGCTGCGGCTGCGGCGGCAGGAACTGGCAGCCCTGAGCAAGCTCATGGCGGCGAGCGTGCAGGAGCTGCTCGACCGCTGGTTCGAGTCGGAGGCGCTCAAGGTCGCGCTGGCCACCGATGGGGTCATCGGCGCCAACGCCGGCCCGGCCACGCCCGGCACCGGCTACGTGCTGCTGCACCACGTCATGGGCGGCGTGGGCGGGGTGCGCGGGCTGTGGGGCTTCGCCAGAGGCGGCATGGGTGCGATCTCCGAGGCGCTGGCCCTCTCGGCCCAAGCCCACGGCGCCGAGGTGCAGACCTCGGCCGAGGTGGTGCGGGTGCTGGTGCGCGACGGACAGGCGCACGGGGTGGCGCTGCGCGACGGCACGGAGCTGCAGGCGAGGGTGGTCGTCTCGAACGCCGACCCGAAGCGCACCTTCCTGGGGCTGGTCGGGCGCGAGCAGCTCCCGGCCGACTTCGCCGACCAGATCGAAGCCTTCAAGTGCGCTGGCGTGTCGTTCAAGGTGAACCTGGCCCTGGGCGAGCTGCCGAGCTACACCGCGCTGCCCGGCGCGGCTCTCGGCCCCCAGCACCGGGGCACCACCCACCTCTGCCCCAGCCTGGAGTACCTGGAGCGAGCCTGGGACGACGCCAAGTACGGCGCCCCCTCTCACGCGCCGCTGCTCGAGCTCACCATCCCCACCGCCTACGACCCGGACCTGGCCCCGCCCGGCAAGCACCTCCTGTCGATCTTCGTCCAGTACGCCCCGTATCGGCTGCGCGAGGGCACCTGGTGCGAGCACAAGGACCGCTTCGTGCAGCGGGTGATCGACGTGCTGGCCGAGTACGCGCCCAACATTCGCTCGGCCATCGAGCACGTCCATGCCCTGTCTCCGCTCGACCTGGAGCAGGAGTACGGCATGACTGGCGGAAACATCTTCCACGGCGAGCTGAGCCTGGACCAGCTCTTCTTCCTGCGCCCGGCCGCCGGCTGGGCGCGCTACGCCACCCCGATCCGCAACCTCTACCTGTGCGGCTCCGGCACCCACCCGGGGGGCGGCGTCACGGGCGCCCCGGGCCACAACGCCGCGCGGGAGATCCTGCGCGCGGGCCGACGAGGTACTTGACAGCGCGCATACAATGAAGTGGCACGGGGAGCAGGCTTCGGACTCTGTGAGGGCACGAGACATGCGAGGGGAGATGCAGAGGTGGTGGTAGTGACACGGGCGAAAGCCTCGATCCCTGCACGCATCGTTCGGAATCCTGGCGTCTGCGGTGGCGAGCCGACCGTAGAGGGGACGCGAATCCCTGTGCGCTCGATCGTCATCCAGTGGCAGTACTACCAGGACCTGGAGCGTGTCCGAAGCGCCTTCCCCCGTCTGAACATCCCGACGATCAAGGCGGCTCTGACTTTCTACGAGGCCAACCGCGAGGAGATCGACCGCCTGATCGAGGAGAACGAGCAAGCAGCGTACTCTGCTGACTGATACGGTAGCACGGGCGCACGGGGAGCGGCATGCCATGCCGCTCCCCGTGCGCCCGTGCTTCATCCCTACCGCAGATTCTGCAACACGCCGCTCCACTTCTCGGCCACGGCGCGCCGCAGTTCGGGCGAGGCCACGTTGCTGGCCGGGAAGCGGTCGCGCCAGTGGAACGGCTTGCAGGCGTCGATCAGCATGCGGCCCATGGTGTAGTCGCCGCTGGCCTGCTTCTCGGGGGAGACCATGGGGTCCAGTTCGGTCGTCCAGGAGCGGACCACGTCGATCGAGCTGGCCGGGTCGACCCGCGTACACAGAGCCCAGAGCACGTCGTTCAGGTCGGTGGGATCGACGTCCTCGTCCACGGCCACGTAGTAGCGGTACATGCTGCCGGTGGCGCGGTAGCCGCAAGCAGCCTGGAGCGCCTGGCGCGCGTAGCCGGCGAAGCGCTGGCGCAGCGCGATCACGATCATGAGCTGGTTGCAGAAGCCCCACACGCCGGCCACGTCCGAGATGCCCGACCGCTCCAGGTGGTCCCACAGCTCCGCGGCGAAGCGCGGCAGGCCGACGTTCACCCCGATCGTCGGCTTGAGCGGCGGCGCGCCGTGGAGGATCGGGTCGTCGCGGTAGGAGACCCGCTTGACCCGCACCACGGCCTCCTTTCCCTGGTGGGCGTAGTAGCCGGGCCACTCGCCGAACGGGCCTTCCATGGCCGACTGCTCGTGCGGTGGCGGGATCTCGCCCTCCAGGACGATCTCCGCCTCGGCTGGCACGGGCAGCCCGGTGAGCGGGGCAGTGACGACCCGGAGTGGTGCCCCGTGCAGGGCGCCCGCGTAGTCGTACTCCGACTGTCCGAAGGGCACCGGCGAACCGGCGGCCAGCCAGGTGAGCGGGTCGCAGCCCAGGACCACGGCCACCGGGCAGACCTGGCCTCGCTTCCAGTACTCCTCGGCGATGAAGTGCCCCTGCTTGTTGAAGCCGATCCAGATCGTGAGCAGGTCGGGGCCGAGGACCGAGGCACGGTAGATGCCCGCGTTCACCCAGTCCTGGGTGGGATGGCGCGTGACCACGACATCGCCGGTGCCGATGTAGGGCCCGGCGTCGCGCTCGTGCCAGGTCGGGACCGGGAAGCGCGTGACGTCGACAGCCCCTTCAGGCTGCTGGTTGGCGAGCGCCGGGCCGGTGGCGACCATCCGCGGGGCGACGGGGCGCAGCGTCTGGCGCTTCGCGCGCCAAGCCCGCACCCACTCCATCGGGTGCGCCTCCAGGTCGAACCCCAGAGCCAGGGCGCAGCGCCGCGGGCTGACGAGGACGTTCGTGGCCACCCGGTAGCCTGGCGGGAACCCCTGGAAGCGGTCGAATACCAGCAGGGGGCCGTTGGTTTGGGCGTTGAGCTCCACCAGGCAGCCCACCTCCAGGTGTGGATCTGCCCCTTCCAGCACCTGCACGTCGCCGCCCGCCGCGGCCGCGTCGAAGAACGAACCGAGCGATGCGTGTCCCACATTGTCCTCCAGTCGCGTAAAAAGTAAAAAGTAAAACGTAATTCGTAAAAAGTAATTCGTAAAAAGTAATAAGTTAATATGACTAACCATTAAGCAATACGCAATAAGTTTTAAGTTT
>JACQUR010000281.1 GCA_016210245.1 Chloroflexota bacterium | reverse complement strand
CCCCCTGGGAGAGGGAGACTCCCTCTCCCCCTGGGAGAGGGTCGGGGTGAGGGCGCGGCTCGGACAGCACCCATCACTGCACGCGTCACAAAGCACCAGGGCTCTGTGAGGCGTGAACTGATGGATGGGCGCTGGCACGCACGGGCGGGCAGAGACGCCAGCCCCACCGGCCTACCCCTCACTTCATGAGGCACAGAGCGCTAGCTGAGGGAGGGCTGGAGTTGGCGCACGAGCTGGACCTTGGGCATGTAGCCCACCAGCCGGGCGACCGGCTGCCCACCCTTGAACAGGATCAAGGTAGGAATGCTCCACACCCCGAACTGCTGCGCGGTCTCGGGGTTCGCGTCCACGTCTAGCTTGGCCACCGTCAACCGCCCGTCCTGCTCGGCAGCCACCTGCTCGAGCACGGGCGCCATCATGCGGCAGGGGCCGCACCACTCGGCCCAGAAGTCCACTAGCACGGGTGTAGAAGCGCCGAGCACTTCCTGCTGAAAAGTCGCGTCGCTCACGGCGATTGGCTTTGCCATCGGTCCCTCCTTGCAGAGCTTCGTGGCGTCGAAGCTCGGTTCAGTGACTTCAACGCCCGCGCCCGGCTCGGTATTCCCACCTGGCCGCCTTCCGGCCTCCGGGCTTGCGCAGCGAGCAAAGGGGCAGAGAGCCAACCCCAAGGGGTAGGCAGCGCCAACCCGCTGCGCAAGCCCCTCAGAGTTCCCCCCTTGACGGCCCCGCGCGCGCCGAGTAGCCTTGTGGCTATGCTGGAGCAAGTCGACGTCCGAGTCAGGGTGCTGCAGGCGTTGTCCGAGATTGGGGAGACATTCACCGCCACATTGCGGTTGCAACCCGTCCTGGAACGCATCATCCACTCGGCCATGGAGTTGGCGCAGGGCGACGCTGGCTCGGTGATGCTGCTGACGCCCGAGAGCGAGGAACTGGCCGTCGTGGCGGCCGTCGGCCCTCGGGCGAACATCATCCTGGGCCAGCGGCAGCCGGCCACGGCGAGCGTGGCCGGGCGGGCGCTGCGCAGCGGCGGGGCGCTGGTCCTCAACGGGCGTCTGAGCCCGTCGAGCGCCATCGCCTCCGACTACCCCCAGGACGTGGACCGCTCCCTGGTGCTGCCGCTCCGAGTGGCTGGCCGCCTGGTGGGGGTGCTGAATATCAACACGGTGGACAGCACCCGTGACTTGCCCTCGGGCACCATCAGCCTGCTCGACCTGCTGGCGAACCAGGCGGCCATCGTGATCGAGAACGCGCGGCTGTACGAGGAGTTGGCGCGCAAGGAGCGCCGGCTGGAGCTGTTCGTGGACAAGTTCCTGCGCCTCCAGGCGGAGCAACGCAGCCGCAGCGGCTCGGTGAGCGAGGAGAAGCTCAAGGAGGTCCTGTCGGGCATACTGCGGCAGACGATCCGCGAGTTCGCCACGGAGCTGCGGCGCGAGCCGGAGCCGGTGGCAGCCTCGGCGCACGAGAAGCTCACGGAGCGCGAGCGCCAGGTGCTCCAACTGATCGTCGAGGGGCTGATCAACAAGGAGATAGGCCACCGCCTGGGGCTGAGCCCGAACACGGTCAAGAACCACATCGCCAGCATCATCGAGAAGCTCGGGGTGGCCGATCGGACCCAGGCCGCGGTGATGGCGATCCGGCAGGGATTGCTCTGAGATTTGAGATTTGAGATTTGAGAGTGCAGAGTGAAATCTGCACTCTCAAATCTCAAATCTCAAATCTACACTCTCATCGGCTCGAAGCGCGCGGTGAAGTGGCGGAGCACTCCAGGATCGTACACGAGGCGCATGCCGGCGACCGCCTCGCGCTGCTCCTGGAGCCTGGCCATGGCCGCGGCGACCATGGCCAACTGGGTGTTGCTGTAGACCCGTCGGGGGATGGCGAGGCGGAGCAGCTCGGGACGCCGCCCGGTGGGGTCCAGGCCGAACATCACCGAGCCGATCTCACAGCTCCGGACCCCGGCCTCGAGGTACAGGGCCACCGCCAGGGCCTGCCCCGGAAACTGCGCGGGCGGGAGGTGCGGCAAGAAGGCCCCGGCATCGACGAACAGACCGTGGCCGCCCGGCGGCTCGACGATGGGAATCCCCAGCCCGCGCAGCAGATCGCCCAGGAAGCAGACCTGCCCGATCCGGTAGGCCAGGTACGCCTCATCCAGCACCTCCCGGAGCCCCACGGCGATCGCGTCCAGGTCCCGCCCGGCCAGGCCGCCGTAGGTGGCGAAGCCCTCGGTCACGACCATGCGCTGTCGGATCCGCTCGGCTAGCTCGGTCGAGCGCAGGGCGAGGAACCCGCCGATGTTGGCCAGGCCGTCCTTCTTGGCGCTCATGGTGATGCTCTCCGCGCAGTCGGCGAGCATCCGCACCAGCCGGGCCACCGTCTCGCCCGAGCACGAGGGATCGCGCTGCGTGATGAGGAAGGCATTCTCGGCGATGCGGCAGGCGTCGATCACCAGCGGGATGTTGCGCTCGCGGCAGAGCTGGCGGCACGCCCTGACGTTGTCCAGCGCGACCGGCTGCCCGCCCGCGGCGTTGTTGGTGAGAGTGAGCACCACCGCGGCCACCTCGCCTGGCCTCGACTCCGCCAGGATGGCAGCCAGGCGGGCGAGGTCGATGTTCCCCTTGAACGGGGCCGGGCGGCCCGGGAACTGGGCCTCGGCGCAGGGCAAGTCCACGGCCCGTCCCCCGGCCTCTTCGACGTTGGCGCGAGTGGTGTCGAAGAACGTGTTGGACAGGACCACCTGGCCCGGGCGGACGAGCTCTCGGAACAGGAGGAACTCGGCTGCCCGCCCCTGGTGGGTGGGGATGACTTCCGGCAGCCCGAACACCTCGCGCACGCTGGCCTCGAATCGATAGTAGCTGCGCGCCCCGGCGTAGCTCTCGTCCCCCTCCAGCAGCGCCGCCCACTGGTGCTGGCTCATCGCCCCGGTGCCCGAGTCGGTGAGCAGGTCGAGGCAGACGCGCTCGGCGGGCAGGCGGAAGAGATTGTAGTCGGCCTCGGCCAGCCACTGCTGGCGCTCGGCGCGGCAACTGCCGCGGATCGGCTCGACCATCTTGACCCGGTACGGCTCGGCCGGCCCAAGGGCGCGTAGCGCCCCGAGCACTTCGTCGCGCGTCATGTGCGTTCGTCCCTGCGCAGCCTTCCGCTGGCGCACCCATGGAACCGCACCAACTATGCCGGGGTTCGCGGCCAGGCTGGCCAAGCTGCACGAAGCAGCCCCGGCAGTTCGTGGGCTGGGACGAATGATTCATGCTGGATCCGGGTGATCGCCCGTGCTTCCACGGAGTGCCGAGGCCTCCAACCAGGGCTGGTGGGGTAGGCGTCGCTGGCCGCCCCTCCGCCGCGGGTCGTGCTCAGGGGGAGCACTCCCCTGGGTCTGTCCGCGCTGTCTGGCCGGGTGCGCCATGGGAGCGGGCCTCCCCTGGCTGGGCGCCACGCTCCAGGTGGGCCGGCCCGCAGCAGAGGGTTTACCGTCCACCGTGGGACGTACCCGTCGAGCGGGGCGCTCGCGCCCCGCTCGACGGGTACTTCCCACGGTGGAGTCAGGAGATGGGCGGGCGGTGGAGCTTCCACGCTGCACGAGCCAACCGGGGAGCCCGCCGACGGAGCCTCCCGCGTCTGGGACCAGCGGGCACAGGACGCCCATCACCCAGAGGGCTCTGCGTCTCCACAAACCGCCGTACGCGCCAGTAATCACCCGGACCTGGTATCACCGGCTGGCCGCGCGCGCCGGCACAGGCGAGCCGCCTGTGCCACCGATGGGGAGCCGCCGGCACAGGCGAGCCGCCTGTGCCACCGATGGGGAGCCGAGGGGCACTGGCGGGCCGCCCATGCCACCGATGGGGAGCCGAGTGGCACAGGCGGCTCGCCTGTACGATCGGTGGGTAATCCGAGCTAGCGCTCCAGCAGGCGGTACTCACTGGCGCGGGCGACCGCCTCGAGCTTGGAGTGGGCCCCGAGCTTGTCCAGCACGCTCTGCACGTATCCGCGCACCGTGGTGAAGCTGACCACCAGGCGCGCGGCGATGGCCCGATTGTCCAGGCCCTGGACCATCAACTGGAGCACCTCCCGCTCGCGCGGGGTCAGCAGCCCCCGCAGGCGGGCGCGCTCGGACTCCCGATCCGCCCGCTGGCGCTGGCGCACCACCAGCCCGGCCAGGGTGGCGGCGGGGATGAGCATCTCGCCCTCGGCGGCGCGGCGCACCCCCTGCACCACCTGGGCTGCCGCCAGCGATTTCAGCAGGTAGCCGCACGCCCCGGCCTCCACCGCAGCCAGCAGCGCCTCTTCGCTCGCCTCCGCGGTCAGGATCACCACGGCCGCATCGGGCACCCGCTGGCGGACGGCCAGAGCCGCCTGCGCCCCCGTGCCATCGGGCAGGTAGTAGTCCATCAGCACCACCTGCGGCCGCTGCTGGCTGGCCAGACGCACGGCCTCGGCCACCGTCCCGGCCAGGCCCACCACCCGCAGGTCGGCGTGGCGGCTCAGCGCCAGCTCCAACCCCTCGGCCAGCACCCGGTGGTCCTCGACGATCAGTACGCGAACGGACTCAGCGGCCATGGTTCAGAAGGCAGAAAGCAGTCGGCAGGCAGCAGGCGGCAGCAAGCGGCAGCCGGCAGAAGGCAGTAGGCCTGGGGTGCGGGTCATGGTTTTGCGTGGGAGGTGGCACAGGCCAGGTCTGGGAGCGCCGGCCTCGCCGGGAGCGCCGGCCTTCCTGGGAGCGCAGGCATCCTGCCTGCGCGGGCGAGCCGCACCACGCCCCGTGACCGACCGGCCTCGGGCGAGCCCGCCCTCGCCCGGCACCACCACACCCACGAGGCCCTGCCCACGCCCTGGCCCGTCCGGCGGCGCGTGGAGGTCCGGCTCGCACGGCCCGTGAGCCTGCACGAGGCTGGCCCGGGCGAGTCCTCGGGGCAGGCCGCTGCCCGGCGAGGGCGGGCTCGCCCGGAGCCGGTCGGCCAACCAGGCGTGGGGCGGCTCGCCCGCGCAGGCAGGATGCCTGCGCTCCCAGGCAGGCCGGCGCTCCGCGCGGAAACGTGACCCGCACCCGTAGGCAGGCGGCAGAACGCAGCAGCATAGGTATCTCATTGTACTTCCTCCGCTGAAGCATCTTCATTCCGCCTATTACTTCCTGCCATAGCCTTCCGCTTGCTGCCTGCTGCCTGCTGCCGACTGCCGACTGCCTACTCCCGACCGCCTACTCCCGACTGCCGACAGCCGACTGCCTTCTGGCTTCCGTCCCGGCAGCCGCAGCGTGAACGTCGCCCCCTGGCCCGGACCCGGGCTGGCGGCCTCGACCTGCCCGCCGTGGGCTTCCACCAGCAGGCGGGCCAGATACAGGCCCAGCCCGACTCCTTGGATCCGGGCCGTGCGTTCGTTGCGCACCCGGCCATACTTCTGGAAGAGCTGGGCCAACTCGCCGGGCTCCAGTCCCACCCCCTGGTCGTGGACCGCGACCCATGCCTCCGTGGCCGAGCTTCCCACCTCCACATCCACGGAGGTACCCGGAGGCGAGTACTTCTGGGCGTTGCGCACCAGGTTGTCCACCACCTGGCCCAGCCGCTCCGGGTCTGCCTCGACCAGCGCGGGCTCCGCCGGGAGCTGCAGCCGCAACCGCTCGGGCTCGCTCGCCTCGCGGGCCAGGCCGGCCACTAGCGCGCCCAGGTCCACCAGCATGGGTCGAAGCTGGAACTGCCCGCTCTCCAGGCGGGCCACCGCCAGCACGTCCTCGGCCAGCCGGGCCAGGGAGTGGGCCTGGTGGCGCAGGTGTTCCAGCGCCCGCTGCTCGGCCGGATCCAGCCCCGGGGTTTCGGCCAGCACCTCGGCCGTCACGGCGATCGCCGCCACCGGCTGCCGCAGCTCGTGCGATACCAGCGACAGGAACTCCTCCCGCTGGCGGTCGACCCGTTGCAGCTCGGCGTGCAGCGCCTCTGCGCCTTCGGCTCGCGCCGCCAGCTCAGCCCGCAGCGCCCTCGCCTCCCGCAGCGCGCGCTGCAGGTCCTGCGCGAAGAGGAGCTGCTGGGCCAGACTAGCGTCCAACTCCCGCGCGCTCTGCTCCGCCTGCCGCCGGCCCAGCGCCAGTTCGTAGCTGATTGCGGCGGCGAGGCTGAAACCGAGCAGGTTGAGCCACAGGTGCCACCAGGGCAGCTCGGCTGCGTCCAACAGGTGCGCGTTCGCGAAGCCGGCCGCGTAGGCGAGGCTGAGCGCCAGCGTAAGGGCCATGCCGCCGCCTCGCCCCCGCGACAGAGGCAACGCCAGCGCGGCCACGTAGAAGAGGCCCAGCACCAGGGCGTGCTGCCCGGGCGCCGCGACCCAGCTTCCGCCGATGGCCACGATGCCGCCCAGCGCGAGCGGCGCCGCCGCTCGCCGCAGGAGCAACTCGGCCGCCAGCAGCCCGCCACCCAGCACCGCAAGCCCCCCAGCAACAGGACCGGCCAGGAACAGCATCAGCCCGAAGGCCGCCAGCGAGCCGGAAACCAGCGAGTCCAGCAGGGAGTGCGAACGAATCCAACGCCGTCCGGGCCCCTTCGCATCCCCAGAGCCAGCAAGCCTCCTCCAGCGTGCGAAGATAATGCCGATCATCTCCCTTCTGCGAGCTAGCCGACAGGCTATCATATCCGCCGCGTTCCGTACAGAGGTCTAGCTCTGTAGCTCGATTGACTCCCCCTGGTCCCCCGCCTAGAATTGCCTCCGTCCTGTGGAAGGAGGCACACCTATTGGCAGCACCCCGCAAGCCTCTGACCTACTCCGGCATGGTCGACGCGCGCGAGCGCGTGGCCGGCCGCGTCGCCTATACCATCAACATGGACCTGCCCAACATGCTGCAGGCCAGGCTGCTGCGCAGCACTGTGCCCCACGGGCGGATCGCGCGGCTGGACGTTTCCAGGGCGCGCAGGGTGCCGGGCGTGGCGGCCGTGCTCACAGGCGAAGACGTGCTCCAGCGGCCAGACGTGTTCCCCACCTTCGGCCCGGTGCTGCGCGACCAGCCGATCCTGGCGGTGGGCAAGGTGCGCTACGCGGGTGAGCCGGTGGTGGCCGTGGCGGCCGAAGACCTGGACATCGCCCAGGAGGCGCTGGACCTGGTCGAGGTCGAGTACGAGGAACTGCCGGGTGTCTTCGATCCACTCGCTGCTCTTGCAGAGGGCGCGCCGCTGGTCCACGACACCCCGCCGCGGAGCGGCCAGACCGCTGCCGACCTCATCATCCATACCCGCCCGGGCACCAACCTGTGCAACCACTTCAAGCTGCGCCGGGGCGACGTGGAGCGAGGCTTCGCCGGGGCGGACTTCGTCTTCGAGGACACCTTCTCCAGCCCGGCCCTGCAGCACGTCTCACTGGAGACTCACGCCTGCGTGGCCCAGGTGGAAAGTGGACGGATCACCGTCTGGGCCACCAGCCAGACGCCCCACATGCTGCGCGGCCAACTGGCCGAGATCTTCAAGCTGCCGATCTCGCGGGTGCGGGTCATCGTCCCCACCCTCGGAGGCGGATATGGCGGCAAGACCTACGCCACGTTCGAGCCGATCGTGGTGCTGCTGGCCCAGGCGGCCCGCCGCCCGGTCAAGCTGCACCTGACCCGCGAGGAGGAGTTCGTCACCATCACCAAGCACGCGGCGGTGGTGCGCATGAAGACCGGGGTGAAGCAGGACGGCACGCTCGTCGCCCGCCAGGCCAGCCTGTTCTTCAACACCGGCGCTTACGCCCACATCGGCCCGCGGGTGATCAAGAACGGCGGCTACGCCAGCGGCGGCGCCTACGCTATTCCGAACGTGTGGGTCGACTCCTACGCCGTGTACACCAACACTCCGCCCGCCGGGGCCTTCCGAGGCTTCGGCATCTCCCAGTCGGCCTGGGCCAACGAGACGCAGATCGACCTGCTGGCCGAGCGGCTGGGCATGGACCCGTACGCGCTGCGCATGAAGAACCTGCTCGGGGATGGCCAGACCTTCGCCACCGGCCAGGTGGTGGAGGACTGCCACTTCCGCGAGTTGCTGGCGGAGGCGGCCGGGCGTATCGGGTGGGATTGGAAGGCAGAGCCGGTGCGCGAGGGCGGCCGGGTGCGCGCCAAAGGCCTGGCCTGCATCATCAAGGGCACGCTCACTCCCTCGACCTCCACGGCGAGCGTGAAGCTGAACGAAGATGGCAGCCTGAACGTGCTGACCAGCTCGGTCGAGATGGGCCAGGGCCTCAAGACAGCGCTGGCCGTGCTGGCGGCCGAGCAACTGGACCTGCCGGTCCACCAGGTGCTGGTCTCGGAGGTGGACACCGACCTCACACCCTACGACCAGGGGACCGTGGCCAGCCGCTCCACCCATGCCATGGGCGAGGCGGTCGCGCTGGCGATGGGCCAGGTACGCGCGCAACTGCTGCAGCACGCGGCCGACCTGCTCGAGGCCAGCCCGGACGACCTGGAGATCGTCCAGGGCACGGTGCGGGTGAAGGGCGCGCCGGAGCGGGCGCTGGACTACGGCCAGGTTGTGCGCCAGACCCGCCGCGGCAATCTGCTGGGCAGCGGCACCTACGCCTCCAGGGGCGGGCTCGACCCCGAGACCGGCCAGGGTATCGCCTCGGTCCACTTCCACCAGGGAGTGGGCGCGGCTGAGGTGGAGGTGGACCTGGAAACGGGCCAGGTGAAGGTGCTGCGCTACCACGGCGGGATCTACGCCGGACGGGTGATCAACCCGGCCCAGGCCGAGCTGCAGACCGAAGGCAGCATCGCCTTTGGCCTCGGCCAGGCGCTGTTCGAAGAGATGGTCTTCGAGAACGGCCGCCTCCAGAACGGCAACCTGGCTGACTACATGATCCCGAGCATGGAAGACCTGCCCCGTCCCAGCCTGTTCGTGCTGGAGCACCCCGAGGCGAACGAGATCCATGGGATCGGCGAGACCGCGCTGCCAGCGGTCATGCCAGCCATTGGCAACGCCATCTACCGCGCCACTGGCGTGCGGGTCACAGACCTGCCGATCACACCCGAGAAGATCCTGCGCGGCCTGGCAGTACTGCGTGAAGCGTAATGCGTAACGAGTTCAGACCGCGTTACGCATGACGCTTCACGCACATTCGTTGAGAGAAGAAAACGAGGATCAGGGAGGCTCAACCGTGCCAGAGTTCGAGGCTGTCCTGGCCGCCCCAGCCGCTCATCGCAGTCGCCTGTACGCCCTCCTGTCCCAGGCATGCCGCTACCCCTCGGCTGATCTAGCCCGGCAGATCGCCGCCGGCCACTTCCAGAGGCAGGTGCAGGAGGCAGCAGTCGGCCTCGCTGACCCGTTGCCGGCAAACGTGGTCGGGCTCGCTCCGCAGGGGGGCTCGCACGCCAGCCTCGAGGCGGCCTACACCCACCTGTTCGACGTGGGCTCCCCAGCCGGTCCCCCGTGCTGTCTGCATGAGGGCGAGTACGGGGGCGGTCGCCCGGGAGTGATGGCGGATCTCCTCCGCTTCTACCGCTTCTTCGGGCTGCGCCTCTCCCCGCAGGAGCGCGAGCGACCCGATCACCTGGCCACGGAGCTGGAGTTCCTGCACTGGCTCACCTTCCAGGAGGCGCGGGCGCTGGAGCGCGGGGAGGACCAGGGAGCGCAGACCTACCAGGCTGCGGCCCGAGACTTCCTGGCGACCCATGCCCTGGAGTTGGCGCAGCAAGTGGCGGCGCGCCTGGCGGCGCGCGAGGACTCCTTCTACCCCGGGCTGGCGCGCCTGGCCGCCGAGTTCTGTCGCTCCGACCTGCAGCACCTTACGGCACCAGCGTCCGGTCCTCGCCCCGCGTCTCCCGCTCATCCTGAGCTTGTCGAAGGACCCCCGCTCATCCTGAGCCGGTCGAAGGACTTGAGCCGGTCGAAGGACTTGAGCCGGTCGAAGGACTCCGCGTCCCCGCAACTGCGTGGGCTGCGCGAGGCCGAGCGGGCCGTGGACGACTCCGTGCCCTACAGTCTGCGGGCCGTGCGGGCCATGCCCCTGCGCTGGGACCGCGTGGTGAAGGCCTCGCACCTGGGCAATTGCCACTACCAGCGCGGGTGCAACTTCAACCTGTTCGTCTACGACGGAGTGGTGCTGCGGGAAGAGCAGGTGGCGACCTATCCAGCGCGCAACGATCCCGCCATCCCCGACCCCAACCCGCGCGGCTGCCAGAAAGGGGTCTGCTACGCCCAGCACACCTACGACCCGGCGCGGGTCAAGTACCCGTTGAAGCGAGTAGGGGCGCGGGGGGAGGGGCGCTGGCAACGAATCACCTGGGACCAGGCCCTGACGGAGATCGCCGACCGGCTGCTCGACGTGCTGGCCACCGAGGGCCCGGACGCGATCATCCAGAGCGGCGGGACCATGGTCACGGCGAGCGAGGGCATGGGCTACCTCGGCTTCTTCGAGGCCCTGGGGTGCGCCATCCACGCCGCGAACGTGGAGATCGGCGATTCCCACCAGGGCGCAGGCGTCACCGTCGGCAAGATCGTGTTCGGGGACTCGACCGATAACTGGTTCCACGCCGACCTGCTGCTGATCTGGGGCGGCAACCCCGCCTACACCAACATCCCCAATTTCCACTACCTGGCCGAGGCGCGCTACCACGGCGTAAAGATCGTCGCGATTTGCCCCGACTACAGCCCGTCGGCCATCCATGCCGACCTGTGGGTGCCGGTGAACATCGGCAGCGACGCCGCGCTGGCCCTCTCCATGGCCCAGGTGATCGTGCGGGACGGGCTCTACAAGACGGACTTCGTGCGCGAGCAGACGGACCTCCCGCTGCTGGTTCGAGCCGACACCGGGAAGCTGCTGCGGGAGAAAGACCTGAAGCGGGGCGGGCGCGAGGACGCCTTCTACGTCTACGACCCGGCCGCCGGGCAGGTGGTGGAGGCGCCGCGCAAGAGCCTGGCGCTGGGCGGCCTGGTGCCGGCTCTGGAGGGCGAGTACCAGGTCCAGACGCTGCAAGGTCCGGTGCGCGTGCGGCCCGTCTTCGAGCTGCTGCGCGACCACCTCAACCACCGCTTCACCCCCGAGCAAGCCAGTGCCATCACCGGCGTGCCGGTCTCCCTGGTCGAGCAGTTGGCACGGGAGATTGCCGCGGCCCGCGGGGTGGTCAACCTCTCCACCTACAACTGGGGCAAGCTCTACCACGGCGACCTGGTGGAGCGGTCGATCCTGCTGGTCATGGCCCTGTGCGGGCACCTCGGACACAAGGGAGCGAGCTACAGCGCCATGCCCTGGCTGGCCTGTGACACCACCGTCGGCTCGCTGGAGCTCCGCGGCAAGCAGCAGCTCCTGGCGGCCATGAGCTCCGACCCTCGGTACGCCGCCTGGAAAGAGGACGGCTACACGCCCGAGATGATCCTGTACGAGTACGCCAAGCTGTCGGTCGCCTCGGGGGCGACCGCGCAGACCTCGCTGGTCCACTACCTCCACGGCGGGCTGCTGGAGCTGAGCGAGGGGGCGAACAACTGGGACCGCTACCTGAAGCGACCCATCCGGGAGTACGTCCGCGAGGCCCTGGCCAGGGGCTGGCAGGTGGCCAGCCCACCGCCCGAAAAGACGCCCCGGGTCCTGTTCGCGGTGGGCGGCAACGTCTTCCGGCGCGGGCGGGCCACCAGGCAACTGCTGGACACCCTGCTGCCGAAGCTCCAGCTCATGGTGACCGTGGACTGGCGCATGAGCGCCACGGGACAGTACTCCGACTACTTCCTGCCGGCCTGCGGCTGGTACGAGAAGAACTCCACCACCACGGTCATGACTACCCAGAGTCCCTGGGTCCAGGTCAACAACAAGGCAGTCGAACCGCTGTACGAGTCGATGACCGACTGGGCGATCTTCGTCCGCCTGGCGCGCACGATGTCCGAGCGGGCCAGGGAGCGCGGCGTGCTGGCCATCCGCGACCGGAACGGCCGGGAGCGGCGGCTGGACCGGCTGGAGGACACCGTTACGGCGGGTGGGCTGTACGCCGAGGACGACGACGAGGGAATCGCGCGGGACGCCTTCGTCAACGCCACCAACCTGGAGCCCCTGAGCTGGGAGGAGTTCAGGGAGCGGGGCTTCGCGGCGTACAACGGGCTGGGGAACTCCATCCGCAGCGTCGGCAACGCCTGCGACATCGTGCCCGGGGAGCCGATCGTGCCCCTCACCCGGCACACCCAGCAGAAGGAGCCTTACCCCACCCTGACTCGCCGCCTCCAGTTCTACATCGACCAGGACTTCTACCTGGAGCTGGAGGAGCACCTGCCCACGCACAAGGACTGCCCGAAGTCGGGCGGAGACTATCCGCTCCAGGTGACGGGCGGGCACGCCCGCTGGAGCGTGCAGAGCAACTTCATCGACGACTCCATCATCCTGGGCTTGCAGCGGGGCGAGCCGGCCATGTTCATGAACGCCCAGGACGCGGCAGCGCGGGGCATCCGCGATGGCGACCACGTGGAGGTCCACAACGACGTCGGGGATTTCCGCGTCGTGGCCGCCGTCTCGCCCTCCGTGCGCCCCGGCCAGGTGATCGTCTACCACGCCTGGGAGAACCACCAGTTCCAGGGCTGGCGCCACTTCAAGAGCGTGATGGCCTCCCCCCTCAACCCGGTCGAGCTGGCCGGCGGCTACGGCCACATCCGCCCCGACCCGCTCGGCTTCGCGCCCGGGCTCAGCGACCGGGATACCCGGGTGGAGGTGGCCAGGGCCGAGCGCTGAGACGGGCGACCCCGCGGCAGGATGCGGCGCGGTCGGACAACGACCTCCCCAGTTGCGCCAGCGCAGCGGCCAGCAGGCTCGGGCTGACGGTCTGCCTCAGCTCCCTGGCTACTGCAGGGACAGCACGCTTGCTCCGGTGTCGCCAGATGTGTAGAATGTAGCTTGTAGATGTGTAGGAGGCGCTCTGTGGCCAGGCTCGTCCGCAAGAACCTCATGGTCGACCCGGACGCGATTCGCCAACTGGCACAGCAGCGGCGAACGAGTGAGTCAGCAGCCGT